>NZ_APGP01000085.1:0-110480 GCF_000404025.1 Caldicellulosiruptor sp. F32 | reverse complement strand
GAGAAGATTCAAGAGGATGTATATCAATTTATAAAGATTGAAACCTGCGTAAATCGCAGAAAAAGCTATGGCGGAACTTCGCTGGAGAGTGTAAGAAAGCAAATTGATAATATAAAGGAATTTTTGAAAAACTTAGAATAATACATTGAAAATGAATTAGATTTAAGGTGGGTGTTCAAGGTGGATGTTGGACATTCACCTTTTTTTTGCTTTTTGTAGCCAGAATCTATTTAGATTTTCAAGAAAGACTATACAAAAGTATAGTTGACAAAATATTAATAGTGGTATATAGTTATAGTAAGAAAATCCAAATATTTGATAGTATAAAGGAGGCGTTTTGCCATGTTGTTTAGTACTTTCATTAATAGTTCTTAGGTATTAATAATGCCCTCCAGTTTATTTGTACAAATGTATGTTAAATAGCCGTTTACAAAAAGGTGGGAAGAGAAGAGGCGAGTCAAAACAATCTCAAACTATCCATGGAATACAATGTCCGATTTCATATATATAAAGTAAAACTATCAATAATTTATTTAGGGAAGTGATAGAAATGATGATAATGCCTTTATGTTATCAACAGTACATGCTACATTACTCTAAAATTACTAAACATGATAAAAGACAAGAAATTTCTAATACATTTGTGATAAGAAATAATGATAAAACAAATAATTCTTCAGATATCTGGAATGAATTGTCAAGCAAATATAACATCAGAAATGCTTCTTTAGTGATATTAAAAATATTTCTTATCAGCTGTATAAAGCAGGACAGATTTCTCTATTGAATCACGGAATTTTAACTTTTGATCCAAGTGAGTCACCTCAAAGAATAAAACCAAATATTTTCCTGACACAACCCGATAGGGATGGTAGAATGGATTGGATTGCTGAATATGAGGCAAGAGTAAATAGAGATTTAAAAATAGGAAATACAACTGGTTATTTAAATAATATGTGCATACTAAATATTTTAAAACAGCTTTTATGAAGACTATCTTTTATTAACTAAAAGAATTTTTGGGATATATATAGAGAGATATCATCTTTTGAAATTAAAGAGTTTTCTAAATCTTGAGAAAGTAGAGATAGAAAGCACTTTTTTGAAATTACAGAAGGTGCAAAGTTCATGTGATTTAAAGAAGATGGCGAAAAGCTTAAGTGATGGTATTGAGTTTAAGGATTTTTTGGATGAAGAAAGCAGATAGCAATAGACTCTAAAGAGAAAACTCTGTGTTTACCTAAGTATTTTTAGTAAGCTTTGCTTTGTAGAAAGATTCAGGGATGAATTAAGACAGGTCGATGAATTTTTCGCACAAGCCCAGGAGGCTCTCTGGCAAGTAAAGAGCCGAGGCCTTTATATGGGAATAGAGGTCTAAGAAAGAAAGTTGTTTAGGTTTGTTGTTAAATATTTGCATTTCCTTTTTATAGTAGCATATTTGTTTTAAATGAACAAGAACTATTTAATCAAAATCTCATTAAAGGATTAAAAGCAATATGGGCTGGATATAAAGCTGATACTGAAGATAGAGAAAAATATAATGATTCAGTATTACACAATGGCAATGGCGATGCATTTAGACATGCATATTGGAATGCATTAATGGTTAAGTATATTGATTATAGCTGGGCTTATGATTGGGCAACAGCTCATGAAGAAGGCGCTACTGGACAGCCTGCTATAGAAAAAGAAATGGATTTATATAATAATATGATGGGTCGAACGTTAGTGCTCGGTAATGAATCAAAATCTGATGAAGAAATTGCCGATATAATACAAAATGCAGTTAGAAACGGAAAGATGAAAAGAATTGTAGATAATAAATTAGTTCCAACTAACTCTGAAGGAGAGAAGTAATCATGAAAAAAGTTGCATTAATAAATCTAATAATTATGATTTTAATTCTTCTGTCGCTCATGTTTTTTTTGTTTGAATTTAATGGAAAATATAGTTTAGTTGCTCACAGTGAAGGATTAAAATATATTGATATAAACTGGTTTAGAATAAAAATTGTTGGTACGTCTGCTCAGGTTGTCATTAACTATCCTTTTTATGTAACTTGTGTAGCTATCCTAATAAATTTAGGTATTCTTATCTATTGTTTTGTAAAAAATAAAAATTGATTTTGTTAATTCTTTTATCAAATGTTTTGTATCAAGATAACTTAAAGTTTCTAAACTCATAAAAATGAGAAAGGTGGCAGTTCGGAATTTGCAACTGTCACCTTTTTTCATCATCTTTACTTTTAATACTTATGCAAATCCTTCAACTTCAACAGCTTTCTCGTAAGTAAATGGAAAAGTTGATCCGAATCCCTATACAAAAGTATAGTTAACAAAATATTAATGATAATACATAGTCATGGTTAGATATCTAAATATTTGTATAGTAGAAAGGAGACTTTTTGTCATGTTGTTTTATACTTTCATTAGATGAGATATTGCTGATATTATTCAAAACGCAGTAAGAAGTGAGCAGATGAAAAGAATTGTAGATAATAAATTAGTACCTACAAATTCTGAATGAGAGAAGTTAATTAAATAATGTTTAGAAGGTGAGCATTTTTATGAAAATCTCTCTTAGAAAATTTTTAAAATATTGCTTGATTTTAATTTTAATTGGAAGCTTAACTCTAACTGTATTGTCACTTTGGTTTTTAAATTACACCATAAAAGGAGTAATGTTGAAAAATGGCATAAAAGAAAATAATATAATTTTTAGTATTGAAAGAAATCAATGGAGGATATTTTTATTTGAACAACGTACAAATAATACAAGATATGTAGGGTTTCTTAGTATAGTAAAACAAGGTAACAGACGATATAACGCAACTAAGATCTTGTTGCCTGTAATTTCAGAGAAAACAATTGTTTGTGCTAATTATAGTGATATCAAAAAATGGCCTTCCGGAAATAGCCACAGTAGTAGGAGGAGTTGTCAAAATAAATAGAAATAAAGATACAAACGTAAATATTCTTATAACCTACCCTGATAACACTAAAAAAATTAAAAAAGTGGATAAACAAAAGAAAGTGGAAGATCATCTTTACTTTATTTGTGACACTGGATATCAAACAACGCTTTCCTCATATGGTGTTATAATTAATGAAGGAGATAAGCAACAATGAATAATAAAAAAGTTAGTAAACCTAAGATATTCATTTTTTAACAATCATTATTTGTCTTGTGTCTCTTTTTTATCCCCAACAAAGAAGTACTTTCAAGCCTGAAATCAGCTACAGCTCAAAGCAAAGAGATGTTTGAATACTTTCCCAAAAAAGAAAGAAGATTTAGTGATATTCTTCTTAAAACCTTTAAAAGAAATAAGGACGAAAATCTAATTATTGCTATCGATTCAAACAGATTTATTGGGCTTTCAAAAGAAGAAGATGCATATTTTGTCAAAGACATGAGAAGTGGTAAGAAGAATATAATACACAAATCGAAACAACCATATAAATGGAAAATTATTGAAACCCTTCCCTATACTCTACAAAAAACAGCGCAATCTTTACCTTCACCGACCCATACATTTCTGGTGGACTTCTTTCATGGTATGGTAACTATTTAAAGGATGGTATTTATATCTTTTCGCTAAAAGACTTAAAATATTACAAAATTCCATACCTGAAAGTCCAGAAAGAATATTCAAACAACATCATGCTGTACTCAGAATCATCTGTTACTCCCCTGTTCTTAAGAAGTTATGAAAAGGATAATTCATCAAATTCTTATAGCGAATATCTGATTTTGAAATAGACAATCATGGAAAAAGAAAGGTGGCATATTTGTTTGTTGTTGCCACCTTTCTTTATTCGCAATTTTATATTAGTCACATTTTTTAATCTTTTCTGTGTTATTATGCATTTGAAGAAGTGTCTTCTTTCTTCTCCTCTGCCTCTGGCTCTTCTGTAACCTCGCTTACATCAATTACTGCAACAACCTCATCCAAGTCCTCTGTTATCTTAATACCCTCTGGAAGCTTTATATCTCTTAACTTTATAGCTGTTGGTTTTTCATACTCCATAAGGTCAATTACTAAGTGTTCAGGAATATCCTTCGGAAGTCCTTCTATCTCTACTGTGTCTATCTGTCTTTGCAACACAAGTCCTCTCGACTTTAATATCTCTGCATTTTCAAATATTATTGGCACTTCAACATATATAGGTTTGTTCTCAGACAATATCTGAAAATCTACATGAATAATATTGCCCTTTACATAGTGAGTCTGTACTTCTTTTATAAGAGCAACCCTCTCTTTTCCGTCAATAGATATCTTTATCTTTCCAGCCAAGCCTTTTTGTTGATATAACTTTTCAAACTCCTTTTTAGAAACATAACCAGGAAGGCTCTTTATGTCATCACCATATGCAACAGCAGGGATATATCCTTCTTTTCTGAGCCTGTTCAAATTACTTTTGGTGAAGGTATCCCGTTTATTGTAGACAAGTACTGGTTCCATAAAGATGTACCTCCCCTCTTTTGATATACGTGTAATTTAACGTATTTTATTATAGCTAATTATCCTCGTGTTTGTCATCACTTTTATTTTCAGTTTGCTCTTCTTGTTTTTGAGGATTCAAATATATTCCAAATACGTAATTTGTATAAAAGTTTTGCATAAGACCCAAGATGCTTACCCAAATGAGAGGATAGAGTAGTAAAACAAGAAGGAATTTTGTCACAAACAGTAGCAAAAATGGTATTACCCATACTCCGACCATCAATAAAAACATACCTATTGTATGAGGAAGCTTTAATATTGTAAAGATAAATGCGTTTTTGTATATATGCCTTACCTTGAGATTATATGTCACCATCATCGGATAGATGTAAATATGCATCATGAGATAAACTAAAAAGGTAAATATTAAGAAGTATTTTATAATGCCAACGCTTGGGTACTTTATACTCTGATATGAGTAAAATCTTATACTAACAGAAAACACAAATATGACTAATATATCAACAATAAAGCTTATAAAGCCCTCTTTTATATTTTTTCTCAAATGCTCAAAAAAGTCACTTGTAACCCATGCATGCTCTTCCCTTGCAAAATTTCTAACAATATAGGTAAAACCAGCAGTTGTCGGTCCTATTCCAAAAACCATAAAACCACTTAGAAGTAGAAGACTCAAAGCTGTCATCAAAAAAGACTGCAATGTCTGGACATCCTTTGCGCCTTGGACACCTTTTGTAACTGACTCTATTATAGACAACAAATAATTTCCAATTATAAAATATAAGATTATTAATATTGGAAGCGATACAAGAAAATAGAGAATGTTTAACCAACAAAGCTTCCAGAACTTACGTGCAAGTACTTCAAAAAACACTATAAACTTTGACTTTGGTGGAAGATCTTCTGGCACTCCTGGCCCAGGCTTTGTATAATCAAAAAATCCAAAAAATCCAGCCACATAAATAGCCCCCTTATTCTGCTGTCTCAAGCTCAAAAAGAATGCTATCTACCATCTTTTCAACCTCTTCAATATCAAGTCCTTTTGCAAGTCCAAGCTCACTTACCAAAATCTGTTTTGCATTGTTGAACATCATCTTTTCGTTGGTTGATAAACCCTTAACCTTTTCTCTTGCTGCAAGCATCTTCAAAACTTCAACAACACAATAAATATTCCCACTCTTTAGCTTTTGCTGGTTTTCTCTGATTCGTTTGTTGTAATTGCCACAACTATTTATGTCAACCTTCAAATTGTTGTCTTTTAAAAGCTCAAACACCTTGTTTGCTTCTTCTTCAGAAATGACATTGCGAATACCAATCTCAGCAGCACTATTGACAGGCACTAAAACCTTCATACCGTTATATAAAATCTTCACAACATAGTATTTTTGAACGGTGTCAAATACCTTTTCCTCCACTATCTCAACTATCTCTCCTGCTCCATGCAAAGGGTGTATTATGGTATCTCCCACTTTGTACATTCTTTGCCACCCCATGACATTCCCCAATAACTTTACATAATAAAGTATATCTAATTAAAAAGTTTTTGTCAAAAATATCTTTTTTCTACCTTCCACCATATACATTTGAAACTACATCTGAAGAAGTAGACGGTGTATCGACTTGAATTTCAGATTCAGTTGTAGCTTGTTGCTGCTGAGCACCTTGAGTAGTTTGGCTGTCATTTTCAGGTGGCAAAGCTTGAGTGTCCTCACTACTATTTCTCCATTGCGCATCAAATGGACTTGAGCTTTGCGTGCTGTTTTCTATAGTTTCAGTCTGCTTCTCAACTAAATTTTCTTGTGGAGTACCTTGACTGTTTTTTTGATTCTGGCCACTTTCAGTAATATAAGAACTATTTGTATGACCATAACCTATATTACTCTTTTTTCTGGCCTTTACAATAACTTTTTTTGCATATTTATATTTCTCTGGCATTTTAAGGTCAATTTCTATATCATATCCAAACAAATCCTTAACAAGCTTCTTTATCCCTTCATAATCAGGTTTCCAGTAACTTACTCCCATGTAGTTAAAATAATCACCGGGAATACTTTCGAATACAATGTCTTCTTTTTTTACATTCTGAGCAAAATAGGCTAAAGATGTTATCTGCTGAAGAGATAAATTTGTATAAAAATGTCGTCTTATTTTCCAGTATATCTCTGGAAGAGTTATTATTTTGTTACTTGCTTTTAACTGTTCAAAAACCGAAAGAATAAGTTCTTTGTCTCTTTTAATACGATCAATATCACCACCTGGGGTTTTTCTCCAAAGAGCGTAGTAAAGCGTTTCAATACCATTTAATTTCTGATACCCAGGCTTTAAATCTATGTTAACCCATTTTGTCTTCACTTTTACAGGAACTTCAACATTTACATAGATCCCACCTAAGATATTTACAACTTTTCTTACTGCATCAAGGTCAAAGCCTACATAGTACTCAATTGGCATACCACCTAATAGCTTGCTAACAGTCTCCATTGTGTAAAAAAAACCTTCTTCCTTCTCTCCTCCTCCATAGCCAAATGCACTATTTATCTTGTCCCACTTACCAACCTTGTATATTTCAGTCAAGGTGTCTCGTGGGATAGAAATACCTTTTACCTTCTTGTCTTTAAAGTTTATGTTTAAAAATAAGATTGTATCCGTTCTGTGCAAATCATATGTACTGCGATTACTTGCCTTGTCAAGTCCAATAATTAACACATTGACACTATTTTCGTCAAATGGGTACTTAACTTGTGCTTTATTACTTTTTGCCGGCACTTTTTTAACAAAAACCTTTTCAATGTGTTTTGCATCAATTATAAATATCTTGTACAAATACCCTAATATGCCCCCAAGAACCACAACTGCACTTATTAAAATGAT
Organism: Caldicellulosiruptor sp. F32; assembly: GCF_000404025.1. Taxonomy (NCBI): domain Bacteria; kingdom Bacillati; phylum Bacillota; order Caldicellulosiruptorales; family Caldicellulosiruptoraceae; genus Caldicellulosiruptor; species Caldicellulosiruptor sp. F32. The sequence goes on along the minus strand of NZ_APGP01000085.1, from coordinate 103,147 downwards.
TAATAGTTTGTTTTTTAGTATTTTCCCCATACCCAAAACTTATCTCCCTTCCCCGCCATTTTAAATGTTTTAACCTACAATCCTTTTGTAAAAATCGAATAGTTTTTCCTCTTCTTTTGACCAATTGTACATCTCAATAAAAGCGCTATATCCATTTTGTCCTTTATTTATAATCTCTTGACGATTGTTATAAAAATACAAAATAGCACTTTTAATCTGCTCAATATCCGTAGGATCAACAATAATCCCACAGTTGCTACTTTCAATTATACCTTCCCACAGCTCAAAGTTCGAAGCAACTATAGGCACACCTGCCGCCATGTATTCAAAAAGTTTGAGTGGAAGTGATGTCAAATACCGTTTCAATGGCAAAAGAGTGACAAACCCAATATGTGCATTCTTCAAAATATCAGGAACACAGCTTTTGGGCACTCTTCCCCAAATTTTTATCTTTTCATTTTCAAATTTCTTTATTTCTTCAAAATAATTACTGCTTTCGGCAGGTCCTACAATATCTAACTTTATATTAAGATTTTGCAAATCTTTTACCGCTAAAATTAAATTTGTAATTCCCCTCTGATATGATACACTTCCAATATAAACAAGATTTATTGTGCCATCTAAGTTATACTCCTCCCTTTTTTCGTACATATCAATAGTTGGGAAGTTCTTTAATATAACCTTATTTTTGCAATTGAATTTATTAAAAATGTCCTCAGTGACAACAACCACACCATCAAATAATTTACTCACATTTTTTTCAAAGAGATTAAAAATAGAAGAAAAAAGGTTTCTTAAAAGTTTTGGTAAATACTCGCGGTCCTTAAACGCTAAGGAGTAGTCTTCATGAACATCGTATATAACTTTTTTCTTGAGTATCAACTTAAAATATAAAGCAAGAAGCAAAAGGTCTGGATCGTGAAAATGAATTATGTCTGGCTTTTCTTCTTTTACTATCCTTATAATCTTTGAATAATTTTTATACCTCTTTGCTCTCGATAGCTTTTTTAATCCGTAGATTTTTATACCGTCTACAACCTGTAAATCATCCTCTGCTACGGCACATAAAACTGTTTCATACCTTTTTTTTAAACTCTTTGCAATTTTATTAAACACTCTTTCATCGTCCCAAGGATGTGCAGATGACAAAACTAATACCTTTTTCAATTTTCTGGCTCTCCTTTGTCCTCCTGTGGACTTGTTATTATAAAAAGTGCAAGTGCAAACAAAAACCACATGATCCTCATCTCTATCATCTTTGACGAACTTATGCTTGAGATACCAAATGCAGCAAGTGAAGCTATTGTTGAAACTGCTGGCAATTTTAATTTATTGTTTGAACCTTTAACGTGTAGTAGTTTGTATATTACATAAAAAATCCAAATTACATAGAGTGCAAAAACAATTAAACCATAACATACAAGCACATCTAAAAACCAATTATGAAGTTCCACGTTTACAGTATACTGTCTTACCTTTTCCATCAAAACTCTGCTGTTTCCTGCTCCAACACCCAAGAAAAGATAGTCATACAAAAATGAAAGACCATACACAATCAAAAGTTCTCTTCTCACATTTGATGTAAGTGAGCTTGTTGAAAAATCAGAAAGCGAGGATAGTTGAGTTGCAATCATCCCTCCTATTTTGCTCAAAAAACCAAAGTCCAACTTAAAACCAATGAGAACTATTAAAAATAAGAAAATGACAAACGCATGCTTCAAATATTCCCTTCGTTCTGAGTTGTTAATTAACAAAAAGTATACTATTAAAGCTAAAACAAAACCTATATAATTTGCTCTGCTCGTGGTAAGTATTAAAAGAGGCACTGACAACAAAGTTACAGTTAAAGCTACTATTTTCTTAAGAGTTAGTAGCTTTTCACGTACAATAAAATTCAAAATAAACGGTAGATACAACACCAAATAAGTAGCAAAATCGTTTGGGTTTGCAAAAAAGGTTGATGGTGTTCTGTGTAAGTTATATAGAGGAATCTTGGATGTCCAAAGATGTCTATCTGTTATAATCTCCCAGTATCCAACAAGGATGTTTACTACATACGAGAACAAAATAATGTTTTCTAAAACATTCCATCTTATGTAGTTCGAGTAATACATAAAAATTAAAATAACTACGATATTTACCGTTAAAAATACCTGGTCGCGAAGAGCACTTTTAATATCCTGTGCCCATAAAAAGCTAAGGAGAGAATAGGCACTCCATCCGACTAAAAAATACGAAGAAAAATTCAAAAACCTTTTTACCTCAACCCTATTTAAGATTATATCTATGCAAATCAGTACAAATAAAAATCCTAAAAATATCCTATATAAAAAAAGATAACTCAAACGAGGATACGCAAGTGTACTGCCAAAAAAACTGGCCAAAAAAGTGAGGTATATAAATAATGGTAAATATTCCTGTTTCAATCTAAGATGAAAAGGCTTGTTCATCCTTTTGTCTCCACCTTCTAAATTTTCGTAAAATCAAAGCTATATAATAAACATAAATCAAGTTTACAACCATCATTCTCACGTTTGTTATCTCAGCCATGTCAAACATTTGGAATATCGTGATAGAAATCAGACCAACAAATACCATCCAATCAGAATCTTCGTTTGACCTCGCAATATTAAATGTAGAAACAAAGACAAGAAAATATACTAAAAAAATAAACATCCCATATCCTATTATACCATATTCAATAAGAGCATTTAAAAATAAATTATGGGCTGAGTGAAGCAAGACAATCCCAGGTGGTTTCAAACTTCTAAACAGACTTTCAAATTGCCCTGCTCCTATTCCTTCAAATAGATTTTTGTGCTTAAAGTAATTTAGAACAAACTCTATTGCAAAGATTCTCTGTCCCACCGCATTTTTTGTATTGTATATATCAGAAACTCTCGGAATTCTATAAATAATCTTAGGTAAGAACAAACACAAAATCAAACTCAAACCCATAAAAAACTTTCCTATATTTTTGCGAACAAGTTTTATGTTTATAAGGACCGCCTCAAAGAGATAGACCAAAAAGCCCGTCCTTGATCCAGAGAGCAAAATCTCTAAAAATATAACGAGGGTCGCTCCTATCTTCAGCCTATCGCTCTTTAAAAAGCTCAATATAAAGGGATAAACCATTACTAAAAAGAACGCAAAGATGTTAGGATTGAAAAAAATCGAAATTGTCCTTTCTTTATAAGTTCTGAACAACAAATAATATAAGTATTCAAATACACACACTATTGAAGCTATAACAAATGTGCAAAGCCAAACTTTTTTAGTTCGATACAAAAGGTTGTCGTCAGCTAGAATAAACAAGATATAAAACAGAGCTGGAATGACAAAAGCGTTTAATATACCTAAAATAGCTTTGTTTTTATCTATGACATTTTTAAAAAATAAAGTTGAAAGTAGAAGCATTACAATGTAAAAAAACAAAGGTATGAGGTCAATAAATTCAAATTTTAACTTTGGTTTATAATAGTAGAGTATTAAAGCAATGATAAACAGCAGAAAAAGATAAAAAGGTATATAAAAAAACCTTACAATCTGAAATAAAACTATCCCTATTATACTCAAAATAATTTCAGTTTTACTGGTTTTCAAGAAGCTGATCACTTGGTACATCTCTAAGCTCCCTTGCAGGATTTCCAACAACTATCTTGCGTGGCCTTACATCTTTTGTCACAACACTACCAGCACCCACAAATCCTTCTTCGCCAATCACTTTGCCAGGCAAAATTGTTGCATTTGCGCCAATTCTCCCGCCACGCTTTATTGTTACACCTTTGAAATACTTTACTCTGTCCTTGCCTCTTCCTGCAAAGTTGTCATTTGATGTGACAACACAAGGCGCAATAAAAGCCCAATCCTCAATCTCCGAAATTGCTGTGATATATGCGTTTGTCTCTATTTTGCAATAGCATCCTATGTTAGTTTTATTCTCAATACTAACTCCTCTTCCAATAATCGTATACTCACCTATCTTTACATTTTCTCTTATTGTCACAAGGTCTGCAATATAGACATTTTGGCAAATGTGAGCACCTCTGTAGACAATAGAGTTTGCACCAATCTTTACACCATCTTCTATAAACGCCGGTGGAAATGTTACATCCTCAGTTGTCTTGCTTGTCAAAGCCTTTTGAGGAAACTTTCCTATAATCGTGCCATCCGATATTTCTACGTTGTTTCCTATTATACTTCCAGTTTTTATAACAACATTGTGGCCAATCTTACAGTTGTCTCCAATGACAACATCATCTTCTATTACAACAAAATACCCAAACTCAACATTACTGCCTATCTTAGCACTATCACTTATATACCTCATTTCCCAAGTCTCTGCCTTTCATATTCTTTTTTTACATCAAGCGTCGAGAAACTGCCAAGTGGAAATTTCACAGGCCTTTTTTCAATAGCAGATTTATATGTTCCTAAGATTATCTCAAGCGACCTTTTTCCCTGTTCACCTGTCACAAGCGGGTCATGTCCAGATTTTATAGCTTCAATTACATCTTTAAATAAAGGTGTGTGTCCAAATCCATATACATTATCAGGATTTTCAGCAAACTTCTCTATTACCTCTTTCTCATCTTCCTCTGGAACACGCCATACAACAATCTTGTTAACAGACGTGCCCCCAAGCACAGCTGTACCTGTCTCACCAAAAATACTAAGCGTCTCTTCTAAATTAGACGGCCATACACATGTTGTACCCTCTATAATACCACGCGCACCATTTTTAAATCTCAACAAAGCAAAACCTGTGTCTTCTGCTTCAATTGGCCGCAAAAATGTTTCGATATCTCCATAAATTTCGTCAACGTCAGAATCTATAATCCATTGTAAAAGATCTATGTTATGTGTACACTGGTTCATAAGCGCCCCGCCATCTTGTTCCCATGTACCACGCCAAGCATCTTGTTTATAATACTCATTGTTTCTGTTCCATCTTATGTTCGCAACACCGTAAAGGATTTTCCCAAACTTGCCACTTTCAATTGTCTTTTTTAACTTCTGCACACTTTTGTTGAATCTATTTTGTAAGCATACCGCCAAAACCTTTTTCTTTTCCCTTGCCTTTTGAATCATTTTGTCTGCATCATCAATAGAAAGTGCCATGGGCTTTTCAACAACCACGTGCTTACCAAAATCAAGCGCTACAAGCGTTTGCTGGGCATGACAGCCACTGAATGTAGCAATATCAACTATATCAGTGTCTTGCTCTTTCAACATCTTAATATAATCGGTATATATTGGAATTTCTTTTTTTATTTCAATCCCTTTGCTTTGTAAAAGCTCATAATATTTTTGTCTGGTCCTTTGGGCTCTTTCTTCAATCAAATCGCAAAATCCAACAACTTCTAAGCTGTCAAAGTTGTTTGCATAAGCTTCTGCATGCTTGAACGATATTCGCCCACATCCAACTAAGCAAATTCTAAGTTTGTCCATGTTTCATCCTCCAAAAACTTATAGTTTGTATACCTTTTCTGATTTAATTCCCTTTGTAGCATTTCTCGTATCGAATATAAGCTTCGCATTGTCCACTATAAACTGATAGTCATACTTAGAATGATCAGTTGTAATTACAACAATGTCATATTGACCAAGAGTCTCAGCTGTAAAATCCACTGATGTATATTGCTTTCCTTTATAAGTAAAATTTGGAACATATGGATCATTATATTCTACAATCGCATTTTCCTTTTCAAAGTTTTCAATTACCTTTAAAGCAGGTGACTCTCTTATATCATCAATGTCTTTTTTATATGCAACACCTAACACCAGTATTTTTGAACCATTCAGTGGTTTTTTGAATTTGTTCAGTATTTTCATAACCCTTTCAACAACATATTCTGGCATGTAGTTATTTATCTCGCCAGCAATTTCAATAAGCCTTGTATGATAGTCATACTCACGTGCCTTCCAAGTAAGATAAAACGGGTCAATTGGTATACAATGACCGCCAAGGCCAGGTCCGGGATAAAACGCCATAAAACCATACGGCTTTGTCTTTGCTGCTTCAATTACTTCCCAAATGTCAATGTTCATTCTTTCACATAAAATAGCCATTTCATTTACAAGTGCAATATTTATGTTTCTGAATGTATTTTCTAAAATCTTTTCCATCTCTGCAACCTTTGGTGAACTTACCCTAAAAACTTCGCCTTCTAAGACATTTTCATATAGCCGTGCAGCAATTTCTGTACATGTTGGGGTAATTCCACCTACAACCTTAGGTGTATTTTTGGTATTATACACTTTATTTCCAGGGTCAACACGCTCAGGCGAAAAGGCCAAGAAAAAGTCCTGACCACACACAAGTCCACTTTCTTCTAAGATTGGCTTTACAACCTCTTCTGTTGTCCCAGGATATGTTGTACTCTCTAAAACTACAAGCATACCTTTGTGAAGGTATTTTGCAATCTCTTTTGTTGAGTTTACAACATACGAGATGTCTGGTTGTTTATATTTGTCAAGCGGAGTTGGAACACAAATAGCCACTGCATCAACCTCTGCAATCTTGCTATAATCAGTGGTTGCAAAAATTCTTCCTTCTTTGACAAGCTGTTCAAGCTCTTTGTCAACGACATCTCCGATGTAATTTTGTCCTTTATTTACCATGTCAACTCTCTTTTGCTGTATATCAAATCCAATTACCTTATACCCTGCCTTTGCTTTTTCAACAGCCAAAGGCAACCCCACATATCCAAGCCCAACAACACCAATCACCACTGTCTTTTCCTCAATCTTTTTTAAAAGCTGTTTTGCAATTTCATTCATTATATACTCCCTCCAAATTCATTTATTGAGGAGATGATAAATTCAATCTCCTCCTCTGTAAGTTCTGGAAACATTGGAATGGCAAATGACTTTCTACAGACCTCTTCTGCCACTTTAAAGTCTCCTTCGTTATACCCTAAAAACTGCAGAGCCTTTGTCAAATGTAGCGGTACAGGATAATATACGCCTGTTGCAATCCCTTTTTGTGATAAATACTTAATAAGCTCATCACGTCTTTCATGCTGCAAGACATATAAATGGTAAATATGTCCTCTTTCATAGGTATTTGTCTTTGCAGGCGTGATCAACCCATCAAGTTTTAAGCCTTGATTGTACCTTTGTGCAATCTTAGATCTTCTTTTATTCCAATCATCTATGTATTTTAATTTTACAAGCAAAATAGCAGCCTGAATTTCATCAAGCCTACTGTTGAACCCAATAAGTTCATTATAGTATTTCTTCTTTGACCCGTGTTGGCGAAGCATCCTTGCTTTTTCTGCAACCTCATCATCATTGGTTACAATTAAACCACCATCTCCAAAACCACCCAAGTTCTTTGTTGGGAAGAATGAAAAACATCCAACATCACCAATTGTCCCTGCTTTTTTGTCATTGTATTCTGCTCCAAAAGCCTGGCACGCATCTTCTATGACACATAAGTTGTATTTTTTTGCTATTTCTAATATCTTGTCCATATCACATACCTGGCCGAAGATATGAACAGGAATGATTGCTTTGGTTTTTGGTGTAATTTTTTTTTCAATCTCATCAGGGTTTATATTATAAGAAAAGGGATCAATATCAACAAAAACTGGTTTTGCTCCAACTCTCACAATAGCTTCTGCTGTTGCAAAAAAAGTAAATGGTGTTGTAATTACCTCATCACCATTTCCTACGCCCATACTCTCAAGTGCTATTACTAAAGCATCTGTTCCATTGCCAACGCCTATGCAGTGCTTAACATTTAAATATTCACTGCACCTTTTTTCAAATTCTGAAACCTTTGGTCCCAGTATGTACTGGCCACTTTGCAAAACCTCGGTTATAGCCTCATTTATCTCATTTGACAACATTGTATACTGTCGTTTTAGGTCAATTAGAGATATCATTTTTTTCATCTCCATTCGTAAAATATTATTTTTGTTATTACAGTTTAGAAAGTATATATCTTCTTTCTCTAAAAATGACATACAAAACTGCTATTATAACTCCTGCAAAGGTTCCAGCAACAACTCTTACCGCCTTTTCAAATTTGCTACCTGCTGACTCATATATCTTGAGTTTGCCATATTCATCTATGGCACTTTTTAAATCAATCACTTTATTATAATTCTCATTAAACCATTTTATTAGGTTTATAGCAGAAGAAATTTGGCTATACTGTTCCTGTTCAGCTGTTGTTAATTTTAGCTTGTCATACTTTTGTTTTTCCTTTAAAAGTTCATTTAAAAGCTTTTGAGCAGCATCAGACCTACTTTTTAAGTCTGCTAAAACTTTCTTGTTTAGGCTATCCATGTACCTATTTAGCATATTCTCTGCTTCAGCAGAAGAATCGGCAACCGCTTTAACAACAATATAATTTACCCCACTTTTTGATGCCTTTGGCTCAACAAACACACCAAATCTCTCATCATCTCCATATTTGCTGGTTACATAATCTATAAAAGGTGGGTTTAATGCTACCATTTCTAAATATTCTTTATTCAAATCAATAGACGTAATATTGGAATACAGACCTTGTACAATGTTTGAAATAGACGGAGAAGACATATTAAAACTCAGCGGATTTAGAAGGTTATTATCAAGCCTGAGATTTATCTCGGCAGTCCAAAGAGTTTTGGTGAAAAACTGCACAACTACAAGCGACAATATCATGAAAATAAGTACAATTGCCACAATCTCTTTTATTCTCTTTTTAAAAATCTCAGTCATTCATCTTTTTCTCCTTTCTACCTTTCTGTTAAGACTTTTACATTTCCATCTGGTGAGATTATAACTGCAATATTACCATTGTCCATTGTTGTTAAAACCTTTATGCGATAATTTTTCAATCTCTTCAACGTGGAGTCATGAGGATGACCATATGGATTATCTTTCCCAACACTTATTACCGCAAGCTTGGGATTTACTTGCTTAAGAAAACTATTGCTTGTTGCAGCATAGCTTCCATGATGAGAAACTTTTAAAACATCAGCTCTAACATCTTCATTTGCTCTTAGCATATCATATTCTACATCTTTTGAAATATCACCTGTGAGCAGTACTCTTCTTTTTGCAAACTCTACCATTGTCACAGCACTTGAGTCGTTTAAATCTTCGTAATCTTTTAACGGAGATAAAAATGTAAGCAAAACACCGTTTATTGAGATTCTATCATATGGCCTTACAATATTTATCTTTAGACCTTTTTCTTTGAGTGCCTTTAGCATATCTTCAAATGTTTGAGTATTTGTGGTCTTATCTATGGTATAAAACTTTTTAACACCAAAGTTTGATATTACTTTGTCCATGTTTCCAATATGGTCTTCATGCGGGTGTGTGGCAATTATCATGTCAAAGGTCTTTATATTTAAGATATTAAAAATTTTTAAAATCCTCTCTTCAGCAGTGTTTGGTCCTGAGTCTACTAAAATAAATCTATTTTCTGGAGATTTTATTAATATGCTGTCGCCTTGCCCAACATCTAAAAAGAATAAGGTGCAAACATCCTTAGCCAAAAATTCTTTCAGATTGTTTTGCCAAAAACTCTCTTGTGTATTTATAAAAAAATAATAAGCCAAAAACAATAAAATAAAAATCAATAATAAAGCCAAAAGTGCCCTTCTTTTCATCGCATTCCCCCACTATTTCACTTGCTTTAGCACTTTTCCAACCTTTCTTTAAACACTCTGATAAAAGACTTCATAGTTTGTGTTGCATCTGCTACAATCCCATAGTTTGCAATTTTAAATATCTCTGCATCTTTGTTTTTATTTACTGCAATCAAGAGCTTTGGCTTTCCAATTCCACAGATGTGGTGAGCAGCACCTGATATACCAAATGCAAAATAAACATCAGGAGAGATAGTCTTGCCGCTCTGTCCAATCTGAAGCTCTTTGTCAGCCCATCCCAAATCAACAAGAGGTCGTGTAACACCAACTGCACCACCTAAAAGATCTGCAAGCTCAAAAGCATACTTTAGATTTTCTTTGTCTTTAATTCCTCTCCCGACACCAATAACTATTTTAGCACTTTCAAGTTTGTTATCAATAGTTTCAATCGCAATTTTTTCTATAAAACTAATCTGACCAGCTTTATTTTCAATTTCTATTTGCTTTCTGGAAATTTCAACATTTTTTGGGCTCTTATATAAGCATTCAATACCACTTTTGGACTTTATAGTAACGAATGTAATATAAGAATCCTTTATAGAGATTTTGGCATTTATATTTGATCCATATGCAGGCTTTAAAAAGATAAACTTTTCAGATGATTCGTCAAACTGTATGTCAAAGCAATCAACTGCAAAGCCTGCTGAAAACCTTGCTGCAACCCTTGCCAAAACTGACTTCATAAACTCATCTGAAAGTGCTACCACCATCTGAGGTTTGAACTCTTCTATACTTTTAGTAACTGCCTCAATGTATGGACCTTCATAAAAACTAAAGTTACTATTTGGATATATAAAAACCTTACAGTCATCAAAAAGTTTAAGCTGATTTAACAAAACCTCATCCAAAAATGTATTTGTATATATCCCTACTATTATTTTCTTCTGTTTACTAACCTTGCTCTCAATAAGAGATAAAAGTGAATTGACCTTTTGAAGATTATCCCCATCGAAAATAACAGGTACAAATATTGTATATTCCATTTACTTCTTATAACCCCCTTGACGTATTGAATTTTACAAACATTAGATATATTTCAATACTGCATCAACTATACACTCAATCTCTTTGAAGCTACCCTGTTCAAAAATCTCACAACTAAAGTTTTCTATCTTTTCTTCTTCAAATTCATCCACAGCTGTTTTTGAACCGTCAAGTCCTACTCTTTTAACATCTATATTTCTTAAACTATCTAAGCTTAGAATCTTAGGCTCATATGAAAGTGCTCTTATCATGAAACTCAGTTTTGGAAATCTTACAGAATTACTATCTTTTTTAACCGAGAGCAATACAGGAAGTTTTACCTCAAACCTTGCTAAGGTATTTTCAATTTTCTTTACAACTTCAAGTGTATTTTGATCCTTAGGTTTTATATCAACTACAGATGTCAGATGACAGATTCCCAAATACTCAGCAAGTTGGGGTGGAACAATAGATGTCTCACCGTCAAGCGAATGCTCACCACAAAGTATCAAATCAAACCTTCCTAAACTCTCAATAGCACAAGAGAGTGCATAAGATGTAGCTGACGCGTCAGAACCTGCAAGCCTTTTGTCGCTCAAAAGAATTGCTTCATCAACGCCAAGCTCAACAAGTTCTTTTATTCTATCCTTGCACTCAAAAGCACCCATGCTAAGTGTATACACTCGAGAATCAGGAAATGTATCTTTTATCCTCAAGGCAAACTCAAGTGCATTCAAATCGGCTGGGTTGTTCATCAAATGTTGAGGATTTCTCTTTACTGTTTTCGTGGCGGGACTATATTCTATTTTATCCGGGTCTATTATCTGCTTAACACAAACAAGAATCTTCATACCTTTTTCCACCTCTTTTTATAATTCTTTTACAATCTCAGATGCAATAATATTTCTTTGAATCTGATTAGCACCTTCAAATATCTGAGTCACCTTTGCATCTCTCATCATCTTCTCAACAGGATAATCCTTTACATACCCGTTCCCACCCATAATCTGCACAGCATCAATTGTGACCTTCATAGCTACATCTGATGCAAACACCTTACAGGCAGAAGACTCTTTTGTATAGTCTTTTGCACCACTGTCAATCATCTTACATGTAGAGTACAAAAGGGCCCTTGCAGCTTCAATATTTATGTACATATCAGTAAGCATGTGCTGAATTGCCTGGAATGACGAAAGAGGCTGACCAAATTGCACCCTCTCTTTTGCATACTTTAATGCATGTTCATATGCACCCTGTGCAATTCCAACCGCCATCGCAGCAACACCCGGTCTTGTTCTGTCAAATGTTTTCATTGCAATAATAAATCCCGTGCCTTCTCTTCCCAAGAGGTTCTCTTTTGGTACTTTGCAATTTTCAAACACAAGTTCTGTAGTAGAAGATGCCCTGATCCCCATCTTGTCTTCTTTCTTGCCAAAATAAAAGCCCTCATATCCTTTTTCTACAATAAACGCTGAAATACCTCGTGGTCCTTTTGATTTATCTGTTACTGCAAACACAACATAGATATCAGCTTCACCACCGTTTGTTATCCAGTGTTTGTTTCCGTTTAAGATATAAAAATCCCCATTTTTTTCGGCCACTGTCTTAATATTGCTGACATCACTTCCTGCATCAGCCTCTGTCAAAGCAAATGCAGCAATTGCCTCACCTCTGGCAATCTTTGTGAGATACTTTTCCTTCTGCTCCTGTGTTCCATAAAGCATTATTGGATATGCACCCAAAGCAGAAGCTGCATATGACACAGCTATCCCTGCACAGTTTCTTGAAAGTTCTTCAACAACAAGACACATCTCCATCACACCGCCACCAAAGCCACCGTACTCTTTTGGAATGTAAACACCTGTTAGCTCAGTGTATGCTAATAAATCTAATACATCTCTTGGAAATATTCCTTCTTTATCGTATTTGCCTGCTACCTTTGATATGACCTCATCAGAAATCTTCTTTGCCAACCTTTTTATAACCTTCTGCTCTTCACTTAAGAAGTAATCCACTTAAACTTTCGCCCCCTATTTTTAAATAGCTTTTTTTGATAGTTTATCAGATGAAAATCTTTATTGTCAAACTCAAACCATTTTCTATATTTAAAATTATACTCTTAAAATCTTTCTTGTTTGTAAAAAATTTTTCTGATATTATCTTTTTAAGACTTTACCTCAAAGGAAAAGGAGTGCTTTGACTTAAATTGAAGGCTGCTGGAATAATTGTCGAATACAACCCCTTTCATAATGGGCATTTGTACCATTTACAAAAAACAAAAGAAATAACAGGGGCAGATGTTGTTGTTGCCGTGATGAGTGGAAACTTCATACAAAGAGGAGAACCTGCAATTGTCAATAAATGGGCACGAACTAAAATGGCACTTTTAAATGGTGTGGATGTGGTTTTTGAACTTCCATTTGCGTATGCTTGTAACAGTGCTGAAGTTTTTGCCTACGGTGCAATCTCTATCTTAAACAGCTTAGGCGTAAACTGGGTAGTATTTGGCTCAGAAGCGGGAGATATAAGTCTTTTAAAAAAGATAGCAATGCATTTGGCTTTTGAAGAGGAGGAATTTAGAAAATATTTGAAAATATATTTAAAGGAAGGACATTCATTCCCAAAGGCACGTGAACTTGCATTAAAAAAAGTAAGCAGTGAGGATTTTGAATTTTTACCAAATAATATACTTGGTGTTGAGTATATTAAATGGATTTTGAGAACAGATTCGAAGATAGAACCGCTGACAATAAAAAGAGTTGGAAGCCTTTATAATGATCCAAACTTAGGAAGTGGCAGTTTTTGCTCAGCAACAGCAATCAGGCAAAATATAAATAACTTAGAGCTCATCAGGGATAAAATGCCTCCATTTTCCTATCAAGTTTTAATGGAAGAGATCGAAAGTGGAAGAGGACCTGTTAGCCTCAATGACTTTTTTGAGTTTTTTCTCTACAGAGCAATAGTTTATAAGGATTTTCTAAAAGAGCAGTTTGATGTAAAAGAAGGGCTTGAAAATAGGTTCTATAACCACATTTTTAGCTCAAGCAGTCTCGAAGACCTTCTTTCAAAAGTAAAGACAAAAAGATACACACTTACTCGACTTCAGAGAATATTCATTCACTGTCTTGTAGATAGCAAAGTAAATCAGAAAACGCTTCTTTCTACAAAGCCTTATATACGAGTTTTAGGATTCAACAGTAGAGGTAAAAGGTATTTAAATAGTATCAAGGAAAAAGTAAAGTACATTACAAAGCTTGACAGTTACATCATGAAAAATCCTGAGTGCAATAGCCTTCTTGAATTAGAGATAAGGGCCTCTCAAATTCACGCGTTAAAATACAAAGAGTTTCATAAATACCTCCAGTTAGAATTTAAGCAGCACCCAATATATATTCCTTCAAGAGAGTAGTTTTTTTATGTGATCAACTGCCTCTTTTGCTCTTTCTTTCCCTTTTTTGTATGCTTTATCTATGTCAACAAGTGTATAAGGATTAATATCGTCAAGATCAATCTTTATAAGATAGTCAATATAATTTTGTTTTAGCCTAAAAATTTCCTCACCCATGATGTCTATTGTTGTCATTATCATTTCAAAAATATTTTTTGGCTCTTTTTTGGTGCTCTTGCCAGAAACGTCAACACCAATTATAAATCCATGTCGGTTTTCTTTTAAGACCTTTGCTGGCACCTTGTCCACGACCGCACCGTCTACTAAAACTATATCATTTAATTTAACAGGTGGAAGAATCCCTGGAATTGATATACTTGCCCTAACTGCGTCATACAGACTTCCTTCTTTGAAAACAACCTCTTCCCCTCGCAATAGGTCTGTTGCCACAACATAAAATGGATATTTCAAATCGCTAAACTTTTTATCCCTCAAAAAAATCTTCAATATCTCCTCTATATTTTTGCCAGAGATAAGAGCGTTTTTTTTGATTTTAAAGTCTATCAATATATCATTTCTCATCTCTCTTGCAATTTTATAAATCAACGTCAAATCATATCCTAAACAATAAAAAGCACCTATTACAGCGCCGATACTACAACCTGAGAATGCTTCAAACTCAAACTCCCTTTCCAAAACCTCTATTACTCCAATATGAGCAAATCCTCTCATTGCTCCAGATCCAAGGGCAACTGATACTTTTTTCATCTTTACCTCCAAAAAATAATAGAATTTTTAATAGACATTTATGAACTTCTGAGGTCATTTATTTTGAAAAACATATATAACTTTACCATAATTATTTTATGTCTACTTTACTTTGTATGTATATTCTTAAATCCTCATGCAATCATTGAAACAACCAAAACATCTATACTCTTGTGGGCACAAAAGATTGTGACATCACTTTTCCCTTATTTTCTCATCATCAATGTGTTTGTAAATTCAAGAATAATAAGCTATGTTTCGTACATATTCTTACCTGTAGCAAAGAACATCTTTAAAATCTCTTCCCAAGGTTTCTTTGCTTTCATAATTGGGCTTCTGTCTGGATATCCAGTAGGCATTAAAACGGTATGCAGTTTATATAAAGAAAACCTCATAACTAAAAAAGAGGCAACTAAGCTTTTACACTATGTCAATAATTCAGGTCCACTTTTTATAATTGGTACTGTGGGAATTAACTTTTTAAATTCAAAAACCCAAGGATATATCCTTTTTTTTGCCCATACCTTGGCAAGCATAATCATTGCTCTATTTGTTTCTGTTTTTTCTAAAATAGAATGGGTTTCATATAAAAACTACAATGTCAATATAAACTTCGACCTTGGAAATCTTCTGTCACGGTCAGTAAAAGACTCCATTGAAGCAATATTGCTGATTGGTGGGTTTATAACACTGTTTTTCAATCTAAATTTTGTCCTTGAATATTTTAAGATATACCCGCTTTTTTGTAATACCTTACACAAACTTCTTGGAATAGATAAGAATTTCATACAAGGACTTTTATATGGATTTTTTGAGATTACAAGCGGCACAATTTTAATTAGCAAATCTCAAACTCTTTCAGTCTTTTATAAACTTTTAACATGCGTATTTATTATTTCTTGGGGTGGAATGAGCGTCCATTTTCAAGCTATTTCGTTCTTGAAAGAAGCTGAGTTGCCTATTAAAACATATCTTATTGGAAAATGCTTTCATGCAATACTGTCAGTTATAATACTTTTGATAATATTTGTAGTCATATAGTCTATGTATTTTTCTGTTTTATCTGGTCAATATTATCATTTAGCTCTTTTACTATGTTTTCTATAGTCTTCTTGGTTTGTTCTAAAAGCTCTATTGTATATGTCTGTGCCATAATCCTGTACTCTTTTGCATGTTCTTTAGCCTTTTGGATAATTTCCTCAGCTCTTTTTTCTGCCATTTTTACAATCTCAGTTTCATCAACTAATCCCTTAACTTTGCTCTCAGCATCGCTTATAATAGCCTCTGCCTCTTTTTGTGCCCTTTCTAAAATCTTCTTTCTCTCTTCCTTTGCCCATTTGACCTGCGACAACTCCTGCGGAAGTAGCAGCCTAATCTCTTTGATAATCTCAAGAAGTTCATCTTTTTCTACCATCACCTTTGATGTAAATGGTATAGACTTACTACTTTCTAATATCTCTTCCATTCTTTCTAAAAGTTCTAAAATGCTGAGTTCACTCATTACTTATTTTCCTCCATTTCAGCATATTTCTTATTCAATTTTTTCATAACCTTTTTAGCAATCTTTTCAGGTACTAAGTCTTCAATACACCCGCCAAACCTTGCAACCTCTTTGACCATACTTGAGCTCAAATATGAATACTTGCTATTGGTCATCATGAAGATTGTCTCAATTGACGGCTCTAATTTTTTGTTCAAAAGTGCCATTTGAAATTCATACTCAAAGTCTGACACTGCTCTCAAGCCTTTGACTATAACCTTTGCATTCTCCTGTTTCATAAAATCAATCAGAAGACCTTTGAACGCTTTTACTTCAACATTTGGCAGATGTTCTGTTGTCTCTTTCAAAAGTTCTACTCTTTCATCTATATCAAAAACAGGCGTTTTGTTAGGATTCACCAACACTGCAACAATCAATTTGTCAAAAATCTTAGAAGCTCTTTCAATGATATCAAGATGACCATTTGTAACCGGGTCAAAACTCCCTGGATATACTCCTATCTTCAAAATTGTCTACCCCCAAAGCTAAATATTGTGATTTTTGTATCCCCATATTCTCTTTGTCTCAAGATGGTAAGCTTTGCACTTTCAAAATTAAAATCTAAATTTGATTCAACAACTATGAGTCCATTTTGAGAGATTTTATTATTCTTAAGTATCTCCTCTATACATTCTGCAGCATAGGTAGATTTATAAGGAGGGTCCAAAAATATAATGTCAAAAATGGGACAATGTTTTGATCTCAAAAATCTCAATACATCAGTTTTAAATACTTTTGCTCTTTCCGATAAACCTAAATCTTTGAGATTTTCCTTCATAAGTTGCACACACCTTTCATCCTTTTCAACAAACACAACCTCTTTTACTCCTCTGGACAAAAATTCAATCCCTACATTTCCTGTCCCAGCAAAAAAGTCAGCAACAACAACTTCTTCATTTAAAAAAGGAGATAGCATATTAAAAAGAGCTTCTTTTACCCTGTCAGAGGTTGGTCGCAAACCTTGAATATTCGCACTTTTTAGCCTTCTTCCTTTGTTTTGCCCACTAATTACTCTCATTTTAGATATTGCCTACAATTTGTTTATATATTGATTATATAAAAATCCCTCTAAAAAAACAACAACGAAGAGACCTCAAAAGTCCCTTCGCTGTTGTGTATCTTTAAAACCCCTGTCAGTTCTATTACTTGCCAGCAGCCCTGTTTTCATAGTCCTGAATCATTCTCTTTACCATATATCCACCAATTGAACCTGCTTGCTTTGCTGTCAAATCACCATTGTAACCAGGCTTGAGTTGAACACCAATTGAGCTTGCAACCTCTGTTTTTAACTGGTCCAATGCTTTTGTTGCTTCTGGAACTAATTTTCTGTTTCTTGCCATGACCTTTAAACCCCCCTTTTTTATCCGCTTTATTTTCTGTTTTCACTATTTAATATGTGCAGTTTTCAAACTATTATAACAAGAAATTTTTGAAAGGGTTTAAAGACCAATATTTTCAATATTATTGTAAAATTGTTTATTAATTCTTTCCATTAAAGTCTTATCAACAAGGTTTAATTTAATGGTCTCTTCAGCCGCCTTCCGCGCTTCTTTTAAAATCTCCATGTCACTTACTATATCTGCAATTTTAAAGTTCATAAGACCGTGTTGTTTGGTTCCAAACAAATCACCAGGTCCTCTCAGTTTCAAATCCATCTCGGCAATCTCAAATCCATTTTGACTTTTTGTTATTGCAATCATTCTTTTTTTGGATATCTCAGAATCACTTTGATTAAACAGTATACAGTATGACTGATGCTCTCCTCTGCCAACTCTACCACGAAGCTGGTGAAGTTGTGCAAGGCCGAATCTCTCTGCGTTTTCAATCACCATCACAGTCGTATTTGGAACGTTTATACCAACCTCAACCACTGTTGTTGACACTAATATATGAATCAAGCCTTCTTTAAACTCTTGCAATACCTTGTCTCTTTCTTTTGAAGAGAGTTTTCCATGCAGACAACCTATATTGTAATCTTTAAAAAACCCTTCTTTTAACGATTTTGCAAACTCCACAGCAGACTTTGCATTTAAAGTCTCAGATTCCTCAATCAAAGGACAAATCCAGTAAACTTGTCTTCCTTCGTCAAGCTGTTTTTTAATGAAGTTGTAAACGCGCTGGCGAAAACTCTCATCAACTGCATATGTCAAAATCTTCTTTCTCCCTGGTGGCATCTCATCTATTATAGATATATCAAGGTCGCCATATAATACAAGACTTAATGTTCTTGGAATAGGAGTTGCCGTCATAACAAGTATGTTTGGAGAATTTCCTTTTTTTGCAAGCTCTACTCTTTGTATTACACCAAATCTGTGCTGTTCATCAGTAATCGCCAGGCCCAAATTTTTGAATTTGACATCTTCTTGAATTAAGGCGTGAGTGCCTATCACCATGTGACAAAGCCCATATTCAATCTCTTTTAGAATTACCTCTTTTTCTTTTTTAGGTGTTGAGCCAATGAGAAGCCGTACATTTATTCCATTTTTAAAATATTTCTTACTCTCATTGTAGTGCTGGATAGCCAAAACCTCAGTTGGCGCCATTAGTGCAACCTGATAGCCACCTTTGATTGTAGCGTATGCAGCAGCTAAAGCAACAACCGTCTTTCCACAGCCAACATCACCTTGTATGAGCCTGTTCATCTGTTTTGAGCTTTCTAAATCATCTGCTATTTCATCCAAAACACGTTTTTGGGCATTTGTTAGCTCAAACGGCAAAAGCCTTTTAAACTCTTCTATATTTTCTTTTGCATTTTGTACCTTTACTCCCTCATTCTTTTCAATGTTCTCTTTAAGTAGTAAAAGAGAAAGCTGCAAAAGATAAAACTCTTCAAACACAAGCCTTCTTCGCGCAAGGCTAAGACTTAGCATGTTATCTGGAAAATGAATATTTCTCATCGCAAAGTTTATTTCACTCAAATGATATTTTTGTCTTATGTACGGCGGAATGACATCTTCAAGCTGTCCTTCAACCTGTTCTAATAGATTGTTTACAATGTTTCTCATCACCTTTTGAGATAGCCCTTCTGTTGAGTTATAAACAGGGACAATCCTTCCCGTGTGAAGAAGGTTTTGGTCATATTTTTCAAATTCAGGATTTTTCACTTCAATATAAAAACCTCTTCTCTCTATTTTGCCCGAAAAACAAAATACCTCTCCTTCTTTTAAAACACTCTTTATATAATCCTGGTTAAACCAAACGGTTGTAACAACACCTGTACCATCTTCAACAGGTATTTTTATTATCTTAACACTTTTTGTCTCTATCTCAGTTGGCTTTCCGCAAACAGTTCCCACAAATGACTCTATCTCGCCATCTGAAAGCTCTTTTATCTTCTTTAGTTTACTATAATCGAGGTATTTTCTTGGAATGTGCCAGAGCAAATCTTCAACTTTTTTAATACCAAGCTTTCTAAAAAGCTTTTCTCTACTTTCTCCGACTCCTTTTAGGTACCTTATCTCCTTTTCAAGTAACTTCATTTTTCCCTCACATCTCAGCAACAATTATAAAGTGATAAATGTCATTCCCACTTTCATAGCTTTCTATGTCAATTTGAGGATATTCAGCTTTGAGTTCATCTACCAATTTTTGAACATCATCAGAATTAACATTTTTACCATAGTAGATGCTCAAAATTTGAGTGCTGTCATCAACAATCTTCTTTACACAAGATATTGCAACCTCTATAAGGTCTTTGCCAGATTGTATTATCTCTTTTTTAGATATTCCTATGAAATCACCTTCTTTTATCTCAAAACCATTAATCTTTGTATCTCTTACAGCCTGAGTAACCTCAGCAACTTTTATAGAATTTATCGCTTCTTGCATGCGCTTGATATTTGTTTCAACATCTGAGTTTATGTCAAACCGTATGAGTGCTGCAATGCATTCTGGAATGTTATTAGTTTTTACTACTTTTATGTTCTTTTTTGTATTGATTAGCTGAAGAGACAGTTCAGCTGACATTATAACGTTTTTGTTGTTTGGAAACACAAATATATTTTTAGCCGGGACATTTTTTATGGCACTTATAAAATCATCTGCGCTGGGGTTCATTGTCTGTCCGCCTTCTATAATATAGTCAACACCCAAACCTTTTAAGATCTCGTTAAAGCCTTCACCCTGAGATACAGCAACAAACCCATATTCCTTGGTAATTATTTCATCCTCAATATTCTCATTATTTCTTTGGTCTGTCTCAGCCTTCACAAACTCTTGGTGCTGATATTTCATATTGTCAATTTTTATATTTATAAGCTCCCCATATTTTAAAGCCCTTTCTATTACCTTGCCAGGTGAGTTTGTGTGAACATGGGTTTTTAAAATCTCACCATCTTGGATTACTATAATTGAATCACCTACAGTCTGAAGATATTGCTTAAACTCATCCTCTATATTTTTTTTCAGTCCTGTTATAAAAAACTCTGTACAATAAGTAAATTTTATCTCCTCAGTTTTAACAGAAGCTACTTTATAAGCTTCTTCCTCTTGTACATCTTCAAAACTAATCCCTTCTTTCAAAAATTTATACATCCCTTCAAAAATTACAACAAGCCCCATACCACCACTGTCAACAACATTTGCTTCTTTTAATATAGGCAACATCTCAGGGGTTTTACTGAGCCACTTTTTCCCACTCAGAACACATATCTCGAGAAGTTCTTCTATTTCGCTTACAGAATTTGACAATACTTCCTTTTCAACATCCTCGGCTATCCCTCTTGCAACGGTAAGCATTGTACCTTCTGTGGGTTTCATTACTGCTCTATAAGCACTTGCAGCGGCCGATTTAAGACAGGCAACAAACGTTGGAATGTCCAATACATCCTTTCCTTTTAGCTCTTTTGCAAAGCCTCTCAGAAGCTGTGAAAGTATAACTCCAGAGTTTCCTCTGGCACCTTTTAGGCTGCCAAAAGCAACAGTATTCATAAGCTCATCAACAGTTTCAAATACTTTGCCATTAATCTCTTTAATGCTACTATCAAGTGTTGCAGACATGTTTGTGCCTGTATCTCCATCTGGTACAGGAAAGACATTCAGAGCATTAATTTTTTTTATGTTCAATTTTAAATAGTTATTAGCTGCCTTTAGCATATCTTTTAAAACATCTGCTGTTAAAAATTTCATACTACATCCTCCTCAGCTTCTTACAAGCGAATACCATCCACATAAATATTGATGTTACCTGGTTTTAATCCAGTGTACTTTTCAATTGCATACGAAACCCTTTCCTTTATATTTTCAGCAACTACAGGAATTCTTGTTCCATATTCAACAACTATATGGATATCAGCATTGACAACACCATTCTCTGCTGTAACCTTTATTCCCTTTTGTAGATTTTCTCTCCCAAGCAGGTTTACAATTCCATCTGTTATGCTTTTTGATGCCATCCCAACAACGCCATAGCTTTCCATACTGCTCAGCCCTATAATTGTTGCAATACAATCATTTGTTATCTCTATCTTACCAAACTCATTTTCAAAATACACACCCATATCTTTCCATCCCCTATCTTTTTACAATCTTTGAAAGTCGTTTATAAAGAGCAAACGTAATAATGGAAATTATAGTACCTTTTATAAGATTAAACGGAATAATTGAGAACAATATCAAGGTAAATTTGTCAGTAATAAGACTATTGAACTTTGCAGCAAGTTTTACTATTTCTGTTATAGGAAATTTCAACGCCTTTTCATACAAAGGAAGAAAAACAAAATAGTTTAAAATTCCCGCCCAGATAGAAAAAACAACAGTAGATATTATTAAAGACAAAATTGCTCCCTTTTTTGTTTTATTGCGACTGTATATGTATCCAGCTACAAATACAAAACAACCACCTACCATGAAATTGGCAAACTCACCTATTCCAGCTGTTTTTGTGACAAAAAGGTGAAGTAGATTTTTTAAAAGCTCAACTGCAACTCCAGGTAAAGGTCCTAAAGCGAATGAGATAATAAGAGCTATCGAATCACTGAAATCAAGTTTCAGAAAGTCTGGAAATATTCCAAGCGGAAACTCAATAAGCATTACAACAAAAGCAAGTGCACCAAATATAGAAATCTTAATAAGGTTTTTTGTTCCTGTCTGGCTCATTCTTTTTGATCTCCTCCTTTTACCAAACGCTTGTTACTCAAACACTAAAAAAGCATCAAGCTCATCTAACACCTTATAGTCGCCAGGGTTCAAATTTTCATCTAACTTTAACTTACCTATTCTGATACGTTTTAAATACACAACCTTATTCCCAATCGATTCAAACATTCTCTTTATTTGATGGTATTTTCCTTCATAAATTCTAAGGCTAACTGTGAAATCGTCTAATATAGTATATTTTGCTGGCAAGGTTTTATAACCATCATCTAAAACAACACCATCTTCAAATATCTTTATTTTTTCTCTATTAAGCTCCTTTTCAAGCTTAACAATGTATTCCTTTTCTATGTGTTTTTTTGGTGATATAACTTTGTGCGTATACTCTCCATTGTTTGTAATTATCAAAAGACCCTCAGCGTCTTTATCAAGTCTACCAACCGTGTGCAAATTTCTATATTTTAGGTTTTCCGGAATAAGCGAGAAAATAGTAGGTGAAAATGGGTCATCATTTGAACAAACATACCCTTGAGGTTTGTTCATCATAATATAAACCCTCTTTTGAAGCTCTACTATTTCCTCTCCCACCTGTACAACATCTTTGTCCTCATCAATTTTCAAATCAGGGCTTTTAGCTTGTTTTCCATTTACTTTTACAAGGCCTTTCTTTATTAACCTTTTTACCTCGCTTCTTGTTCCAAAACCACTGTGTGCTAAAAACCTGTCAAGCCTCATATTACTCTAATCTCCACCCTCTTGGAAAATAGTTCTTTATTATATGCCCTTCTGCCTTACCCCAGCCAAGTGTAAAACCATCTACACACACAGCAACAAATCCTTTTAAATTTTCAACATTCTCAATAGTCTCACCCTTGAGATACCTAATTAGCCTTTCATCATTTACAGAAAAGTTGATTGCTTTTTTTAAATTCTCGAATTTAAGACTTGAGATAAGGTGCGCTGAAGGATAAAACCTCCCTTTGTAAACCTCTCCAAGCAAAAGCCCATTTCTTATAGGAGTAATTTTGTCAAACGGTCCTTCATATCCTAAATAAAGCTTGTCAGCCTTTTTATAAAATACCCTGTTTTCAAACATTTTAAAATCTATATCAAAGTGCTTTTGGCAAAATTTTTCAAAAATCTCTAAATCACTTTTGTCAACTTGATATCTTTTCGGTTCAAAAACCCATTCATTGCCACTTTCTTTTACCTTCTTCAGCTTACATACAAAATGCCCTTCACCTTTAACTTTGTGGGGATAGATTCTAACAGTTTTTTTAAGCTCTAGATTTCCATTTATTTCAAGCCCATCAGAAAATCCTGGGTATTTTTTTATCTCAACTACCTCGTAGTTTTTATGTTTTTTCAAAAACCAATCAATTATCCCTTCATTTTCTTCAGGCTCAAATGTACAAGTAGAGTAGACTATCTCACCACCTACTTTTAAAAGCTCATCTACTTCTGTCATAATACTTCTTTGCAAATTAACATATTTTTGTGGATGATTTGAAGTCCACTTTTTGGCAGAAGTCGGGTCTTTGCGAAACATCCCTTCACCTGAACAAGGTGCATCAACCAAAATTTTGTCAAAGTATGCACCATAGCTTTCAGCTATTTCTTTTGGCTTGTTATTCAAAATTACAACATTTGTAAGTCCAAGATTTTCTACATTCTTAACAAGGGCCTTTATCCTTGTTGGTTTGACATCATTTGAAACAAGCATACCATTTGGTCCAATCTTTGCTGCAATCTGGATTGTCTTGCCGCCTGGTGCTGCACACAAATCTAAAACCTTTTCACCTTCTTTTACATCTAAAGCCTCAACAGGAAACATTGCCGATGGCTCTTGGATGTAGATAAGTCCAGCAAAATAGTAAGGGTGTTTACTCAGTCTAATTTCATCGTTGATATAAAACCCATCTTCACACCATGGAACTTTTTCAAACTCTATACCAATCCGCTTCATGAATTCATCAACCGAAACCTTTGCAGTATTTACCCTAAATCCTTTGTAACTATCAAAATCATACACCTTTACAAAATCTTCAAACTCATCTTTCAAAATCTCTTTCATCTTTGACAAAAACTCTTCTGGTAAGTTCAATTTTAAAATTTACCTCCTCTTCAAGCTCTATAAAACTTGGAATATAAAGCACTTTAGGTATAGTGATTCTTCATAATTTATAAGATACGGATGGTCTTTTGCCTGTGTTCTATACTCAATCATTCTCAAGGTCTTTTTGGCATCTTTCGCTGCATCTTTTATTACCTCAAAGAACAAATCTGGCTTCATATAGTGTGAACATGAACACGTGACCAAAATACCACCTTTTTTGAGTATTTTCATAGCTCTTAAGTTTATCTCTTTATATCCTCTTTTTGCATTTTCAATTGTATGAATGCTTTTAGCAAAAGCAGGCGGGTCTAAAATCACAACATCGTACTTTTCCTTTTTGTCATCAAGCTCATTTAAATAGTCAAAGACATTCGCAACTACAAACTCACATTTGCTTTCAACACCGTTCAGTTTTGCATTTTTCATTGCCTGCTCAATTGCTGTGTCTGAAATGTCAACTCCAATGACTTTCGATGCCCCAAACTTTGCAGCATTTACTGTAAAACCGCCTGTATGGCAAAAACAGTCAAGAACAGTCTTGTCACTTACAAAATTTCTGATTGCAACCCTGTTTTCTTTTTGGTCCAAAAAATACCCTGTCTTTTGTCCATTTTCTATGTCAACAATCATCTTTATACCATTTTCTTCTATCTCAACCTCTGTAGAAGACTTTCCATATAAAAAGCCTTTCTTAAGCTCAAGTCCTTCAATCTCTCTTACCTTTGCATCATTTCTCTCATATATTGCTTTTGGATTTACCACATCAACTAATATATCTACCAGCTTATCCTTGTATCTGTCAACACCTTTTGAAAGTGTTTGCATAACCAGAACATCGCCGAATTTGTCAACAATAAGTCCCGGCAAGAAATCAGCTTCTGCAAAAATAAGTCTGCAATTATTAACATATCCTATACTCTTTCTATACTCCCACGCATCTTGAATTCTTTTTCTGAAAAAATCTATGTTAATCTCTTCGTTCTTCCTTGTAAGAATTCTAACTAAAATTTGTGATTTTGAGTTTATAAACCCTTTCCCAACAAACCTATTTTTGAAATTATAAACCTCCACAATATCGCCATCTTCAAACTCCCCATCTATTCTCTCAACCTCATGTCTGAATACCCAAGGATGCCCACTTTCAACTCTCAAGCCTTTTCCTTTTGCCAAGAATACCTTTGCCATATAATAAAAACACCTCTTTATTTTATTCTCTTTTGTGTCAGGTACTCATATACAAGATAAGTAGAATGGTAGCGCAATCTTGCCCAGTCTTTCCAAAAACCGCTCTGCTGCTCAATAATATCGCAATGGTCTTTTATCTTTGGCACTTCAACAGGCAAAACTTCAGAAATCTCTCCATCAGTTTCTGCAAAGCTGTCTTTTTTGTAATCATCTATTAAGAAGACGAAAGAGAAAAACTTATATGATTTGTGTTTATAACAAAGATTGTACTCGATAACACCTATCAAAGAAAACTTTTGAACATCAATCCCGAGCTCCTCTTTTACTTCTCTTTTCAAGGCATCAACCACTTTTTCACCAATTCCAATCCCACCTGATGGTACTCTGTACAAACCTTGAGGGTACTCATCCTGCCTTACAAGCAAAATAAAATCACCATTTTTGACAGCAAATACAACCTCACCAATTCTGTCAACGTTTATCTTAGAGTTTACATATTCAAAAAATTCTTGAGTTTCAATCTCTATATCAATTTTTTTCTCTATCAAATCCCTTGATACATCTATCTCACTCAAATCAAACATGCTCGGCAAACGCACTTTTAAATTGCTCATTTGCCTCCTCCAAATCTTGTATAGTGTTTATATTCTTAAAGCTCATTAACATGCTATCAAATTGTAGTATTTCATTTAGCTCTATCTTTTTTATATTTGAATTTCTTAGTGCAAAGTTAAGCGATAATATCCCTTTGCTGACACACTCAAGTGCACTTTTTAAAAATGTTTTGCTATACACACAGCATAAAGGTTCAAAATAGCCATTGTAAAATGGCACAACTGCGTCATACCCTTCAAACTGTAGCATATATTTTACTAAATCTCTGTTGATAAATGGCATGTCACATGCACAAATAAAATTTTTATCGCTTTGAGAATATATCAAACTTGTAATAACTCCTGCCACAGGTGCATCAATTTTAAGTGCATCTTTTATCACTTTAAAATTTTTTAACTTTAAGACTTTTTCTTCTTTTACAACAATAAACTTTTGATCAAATAAATCTCCTATGTTTTGGTCTATTATCTCAACAACGTTCTTCCCACAAATAGTTATGTTTAGCTTGTCAAAGCCAAGTCGGCTTGATTTTCCACCTGCAAGTATAAATAGATTTTTCATGTTGCCACCTTTTTGACAAACACAAAATTAGAATTAAAAGCAGCCTGAGAATCTTTTTCAGCTGTAAAACCAAAAAGACAAGAGTTTATTGTCTCAATCTTTTCATTTTGAAATCCCTCTTCAACAATTATAAATCCTCTGCCAACATTTTCGCTTATACAAGCCTCCAAAATAAAACCTCCACATCCATTGTATATTAAAATTCTATCCCTGTCTGAGATATTTAACCTCTTTGCATCAAGAGGATTGATATAAGCAAGCTTTTTTCTTTCAAAAAACTCTTGAGAGTGCAGCGTCTTGTCAGAGTGAATCGTCACAAGCCTCAACTGATTTTTTAAAAGCTTTTGGCTGTCATCTGTACACGGAACAGCAACTCCTAAGATGTCATTTTTAAACTCAAATTTCTTACTCTTTGTCAAAAATACTCTGTCTTCCCATGGCACATCGATTGCACAGCCTCTTGTAAAATGGCCTTCAAGTTTTATATTCAGGTTTTTCTCAAGGTGCTGTTTTACAACATCTACCCACTCTTTTTCGGATTTTATAGGAAAATCAAGATTTAGCCTTTTTGCAAGCTCATTTATTATCTCAACCTCTGACTTGGCTTCACCTATCTTCTCAATAGCCTTTTCTGAAATACCTATATAGTCATGCCACATATTCGGGATGAATATATCTTCCTTTTCCAGAAAACTTGCTGCAGGCAAAACTAAGGTAGAGGCATAAGAAGTTGCTGTTAAGAACATATCTACATTGACAACAAACCTTTTTTGAAGTTCCCTGAACACCAAGTCAGAATCAGGACATTGCGAAACAGGATTTCCTGCTGAGATATAAACAAATTCAATTGGCGGATCTGATAAACTCTTGAGATACTCTCCAAGTTTTGCTCTATTATAAAAACGCTTTTTCACAGCCCTTTTGTCATCTTTGAAAACTGGCTCAAGGTTTTCCGTAAACCTGTGAGCAAAATTCGCACCGCCACCTTTTATGCCTACATTCCCAGAAATTGCAACAAGATAGTCAATTGTCCTGACTGTATTAACACCATTTGTATATCTCTGTGGTCCATAGCCAATAAAGGTTGAAACAGGCTTTTGCAAAAAAACCTGTGCAACTTGTTCAATTACTGCTTTCGATATCCCACACTTTTCTTCAACCTCTTTATATGAAAGACTTTCGGCAATTTTCTTTACTTCTTCAAACCCAATAGAATGATTATCAATAAAATTCCTATCCTCTTTGCCATTTTCAATTATACACTTAATTGCTCCATAAGCAAGATAAGAGTCAGAAGATGGTTTTATCACAATTCCTATATCAGCTATCTTAAAAGTAGGAGATTTGTATATATCAATCACCATTACCTTTTTGCCTTGTTTTTTAGCCTTTAAAACAAGATAATAAAGGTGTAGGTTTGTCCATAATGCATTCCTTCCCCACAGCACAATCCAGTTGGAATTGAACAAATCAAAAGGTGAATGACAAAGTGAATTTCCAAAGTCTGCCTTTTGTGCAAGCAAGCCAGCACCCCAACAAAGGCTACCTTCAGAATATGTAGCTCCACCCAAGTAATCAAAAAATAGCCTCTCTATATTTTTTAAATATCCTTCGTATCCATCGCCACTGTAGTACAAGATAGCACTTGAATTGTATCTTTTCAAAATTTCTTCTATTCTCTCTGCTATCAGATCAAGTGCAGTATTCCAGTCAACCTCGTGAAAATCGTTTTTCACTCTCAAGAGGGGTTTTTTTATTCTCTCCTCAGAGTAAACTTTGTCAAGTAGTCTATAGCCTTTTTTGCACAAAAAACCCTGAGTAATGGGATGGTCTTTGCTACCTGAAAGTTTTAAAGCTCTACCATCTTGTACTTCTGCCAAAATTGCACAGCTGTCAAAACAATCAAGCGGGCAGAAAACTTTTTTAATCATTATATAGCCCCCAAAAATTTTTTTCACATTTCTACAAAGTCAAGACTAATATCAAGACTTTTTACAGAATGAGTAATACTACCGACTGATATAATGTCAACCCCTGTTTTTGCAATCTCCTCGATATTCTCCAATGTTATATTGCCAGATGCCTCAATCAAAGCCTTCCCTGATGCTGCTTCTACAGCTTTTTTCATATCATCAAGCCCAAAGTGGTCAAGCATGATAATATCAGCACCTGCTTCAAGTGCTTCTTCAAATTCATTCATTGTCCTCACTTCAACCTCTATCTTCATTGTGTGAGGTATGTTTTCTCTTGCTCTTTTTATTGCCTCTTTTATACTTCCTACAGCTTTGATATGGTTGTCTTTTATCAAAACTGCATCAGACAAGGAATACCTATGGTTTTTCCCACCACCAACAAAAACTCCGTACTTGTCAAGCATCCGCAAAAGAGGAACAGTCTTTCTTGTGTCTGTCACAATTGCCCTGTAACCTTTTATCTTTTGAGAAAGTCTATTTGTAACAGTTGCAACCCCGCTCATCCTCTGAAGCAGATTCAGGGCTAACCTTTCACCTTTTAAAATTGCTCGAGTATTTCCTTTAATCTTTGCTAATATATCTCCCTTTTTAATAGGTTCTCCATCTGATTTTATCTTTTCAAATTCTATATTTTCATCCAGTATCTCAAATACCCTTTTCGCAACATCTATACCACATAAAATTCCATCTTCTTTCGCAATTAAAATGGCCGAAGATATACTGTCTTGAGGTATCAACAGGTCTGTTGTTATATCTCCATATGGCATATCTTCTATCAATGCTTCCTTGATAAGCTTATCGACTATTAAAAAATTCAACATCTATTCTAATACCTCCCATCCATTCAGAGAGAACACGAGATGCTTTTTCCAATTAACATCGTCCTGGTAAGGAAAATCCTCTCTGTAATGAGATCCCCTGCTTTCTTTTCTCATCAAAGCAGCAGATACCACTGTATATCCAATCAAAAGCATGTTGTAATACTCTATTTGCTTCGGAGTCTGAAGTTTTACTTTGCTCAAAGTAGATAATTTATCTAAAATATAGCTAATTAAATTTTCAAGCCCTTCATTATTTCTGACAATTCCAGCAAATTCACTCATCTTTGATCTTAAAATTTCTATCTCAGAGATTACATCTCCTTTAAACTCTTCAGAATCTTTAGAGAAATAATGTACATCTTTTTCTTTTACTTCTCCAATATTTCTGCTATTGATATACTCTGCTATCCTTCTTCCAAAAACAAGCCCTTCTAAAAGCGAGTTAGATGCAAGCCTGTTTGCACCGTGTACGCGCGTCCCTGCCGCCTCACCACAGACAAATAAGTTCTCGACTGTAGTTTTTCCAAACTCATCAGCCAACACCCCACCCATGCTATAATGCTGGGCAGGCGCAACAGGAATCCTTTCCTTTGTTATATCCAAGCCAAGTTCTAAGCATGTTTTGTATATATTTGGAAACCTTTTTTTAATAAACTGGCTATTAAGATGAGTTATGTCAAGAAAAACATTGTGTGAGTTTGTTCTTTTCATCTCAAAATATATCGACCTTGAAACAATATCGCGCGGTGCAAGCTCTGCTTGAGGATGATACATTGGCATAAACCTTTCATTGTTTATATTATAAAGGATTCCACCTTCGCCTCTTACAGCCTCTGATATCAAAAAGCTCTTGTTCTTTTCATGATATAATACTGTTGGATGAAACTGCACAAGCTCCATATCAACTAACTTTGTACCACACCTCAGGGCTGCTGCGCAACCATCTCCAGTTGTTACTTCAGGGTTGGTAGTGTACTTGTATAAATACCCATAACCACCAGATGCAAGCACGATATATCTTGCAAATATTATCAGATTTTTATCTTTTCTTTTAAGTACAACTCCAATTGCTTTATCATCATCAGTCAATATATCAACAAGAAAGGTATTTTCAAATACCGTCACATTATTATATGATTTCAATTTCAGCCCAAGATGTTCTGAAATTATCCTTCCTGTTGCATCACCACTTGCATGGACAATTCTACGCCTGCTATGCGCACCTTCTTGACCTAATACAATCTCTCCTTCGTCGTCCAAATCAAACGGTATGTTCATCTTGAGCAAAATGTTTATATTCTCTATTGCTTCATCAACTAAGATTCTTACCATATGAGTATCACAAAGCCCTGCACCAGCTTTAATTGTATCCATGTAGTGAATGTCAGGACTGTCATCTTGGCTAAGTGGCGCGGCAATTCCACCTTGAGCCAAGGTTGTGTTGCTAATCTGAATACTCTCTTTTGTTATAAGAGCAATTTTTAATGACCTATCAAGATTAATTGTTGTATAAAGCCCTGCAACACCTGTTCCCACGATAACAACATCAAACTTTAACACATCATCACTTTTCGTATCAAAATCAACACAATATCTTTTAAACTCAACCAAATTAACCATCCCCAATTTCTATTTAGCTGAGCTCAAGCATTTTCAAAAGTGCCTTTCTTGCTCCTTCTACAACATTTTCTTCAATATTAATTTCATATCTATCATACAAAAGAGCATTTCTCACAGACTCTAAAGTATTTTTCTTCATATTAGGACATATCATTCCAGGATGGAGAATATAAAACTTTTTATCAGGATTTCGTTTTTTCAAACTGTATAATATTCCCATCTCAGTTCCGATTATGAACTCCTTTGCTTTTGATGAAGTTGCAAAGTCAATAATCTGTTTTGTGCTGCCAACAAAATCAGCAAGCTCAACAACTTCAGGTCTGCATTCAGGATGAACCAAAAGCAATGCCTCTGGATGAGCTTCTTTGGCCTTTAGCACATCCTCTTTTTTTATCTTGTAATGAGTAATACAAAAACCTTCCCACAAGATTATGTCTTTTTCAGGTACCTGTTTCTTTACAAAGCTGCCTAAATTTTTGTCTGGCAAAAAAATAATTTTATCATTCGGAAAATTTCTTACAATTTTTACCGCATTTGATGAGGTGCAAATGACATCAGACTTTGCTTTTACAGCTGCAGGTGAATTTATATAACATACAATCGAATAATCTGGATACTTTTCTTTCAAGCTATCAACATCTTCCTCAGTTATCATATCAGCAAGCGGACAGCCAGCATCTATCTCTGGTAAAAGAACCTTTTTTTGTGGTGATAGAATTTTTGCGCTCTCTGCCATAAAATGCACTCCACAAAATACTATTACATCTTCTGTACGCTCTGCACACACTTTGCTCAGATAAAACGAGTCACCTACAAAATCTGCTATCTCCTGAATCTCATCAAT
Source organism: Caldicellulosiruptor sp. F32 (assembly GCF_000404025.1). Taxonomy (NCBI): domain Bacteria; kingdom Bacillati; phylum Bacillota; order Caldicellulosiruptorales; family Caldicellulosiruptoraceae; genus Caldicellulosiruptor; species Caldicellulosiruptor sp. F32. The sequence continues at coordinate 71,007 of NZ_APGP01000085.1, read as the reverse complement.
CTGATAGTTGTGAGCAACAATTATCGCATTTTTCTGTCTTTTTAACTCCTCTATTTCTCTTTTAATCTTTTCAATATCCAAGAAAATCACTCGCTTTTCTACTTAGGTTTTATTACTAATATAGCATTTAAAACTTAGAAAATCAACATTTCAGAGGTATTTTAAGAATTTATAAAGTCAAGATAGCCTTGAAGGATATAAACAGCTGCAAGCTTGTCGACCACCTTTTTCCTCTTCTGCCACGACACATTTTCTTCCCTAAGTATCCTTTCAACAGCCTTTGTAGAAAACCTCTCATCCCACTTGATAATTCCCACTTTATACCTTCTTTCAAGCTCACTGCAAATCTCGTCAATTTTTTGGAGTTTCTCTGTAGCCTTATCTGGATGAAACTTGCTTACAGGGTACCCAATTACAATTTTTTCTATCTGATGTTCATTAAAAATCTTGTCAAGGCAAGAGTATAAATCCTCTTTCTGAAGGTCAAGCACACAAAAAGGCTGGGCAGCTATCTTAAGTGGGTCAGAGATTGCAACCCCAATCCTCCTGCTTCCTATGTCAAGGCATAAAATCCTCAAGTTCAAATCACCTGCACAAATTTTTTTTAAACTATCTTGATCGCAAATACACTGCAGTATCTACTGCAGTATCCACAGCACAAGCACTTTGTATAATCCACAACTACCTTTCTATCTTCTACCCTAAGCGCCTTTTGATGACAATGATTTACACACCTTCCACACCCTTCACACCAGCTTTCCACGTGAAGTCTTTTTGTTTTTATATTTTCGAACAATCTATCATCTAAATATACCTTTTTTTCTTCAAAACACTTTATATTGTAATCAATTTCAAATTTACTTTGCATTCCAATCGCAACTGAATGAAGGTATGGAAAGTCAAATACAAACTCAAGAGCTTTTTTGAAATCTGAAAGAAGATTTCCTCCACCAAATATCTTCATTGCAAAGATTCCTTTGCCCCTTTGGTATGCTTCTTTTACTGCCTCAATCATCTGGTCAATTGTGCCATCAACAATTCCAACACCTTTGAAATTGAATATGGGATGTATTACCTCAATCTCAGGATACTTTAGAGAATCTTTCACTGCTTTTACATAGTGGGTTGATATTCCAAAATGCTTTATATATCCTTTCTCCTTTGCCTTTAAAAAATACTCTATCGCCTCGAAGTGTCCTTTGAATGTGTGCTCACCTTCTTGCTCATGTAGCATAAACAAATCTATATAATCTACATTTAGCTCTAACAAGGCCTTTTTTAAAGAGGCTTCAGCAGTTTTTTTATCATAAGCATACGATTTTGTTGATATCGCTGGCCTTTTTCCACTTATCTCAATAGACCTTTTTATGTATTTATATGTATCATACAGTTCCGCAGTATCAACAAAGTTAATCCCTCTCTGATAGCCATATGCTAAAAGCTCTGCCCCCTCTTCAATTGGAAGATTTTTCTGAAGAGGTCCAATTGTAAGTGTCCCAAAACAGAGCTTGCTCACAATAAGGGATGTATTGCCTAACTTAACGTATTCCATATTCATTCACCATCTTTGCATAGTATATTCCAAGGCCAAGAAAACCCATGAGTAATGCTATAATTATTGTCCCAGAGTCGTTGAGCAAATACGCAAATAGTCCAATCATAAAAAATACCACAAATTTATCCCTATGACCTTCTACTGAAGGCAGTATATTAAATCTTTTTTGAACAATGCTCAAGAACAATATCACAAAAGCCAAAAGCACCAATATTGTTGCAGGGTACTGAAAAAGATAGGAAAGATTCATAAGCATTTTTCTTCTTGCAATAGAAACAAAAGTATCAAAACTTGCAAATGCTTTATATACATAGCTATTTTTCAAAATTAAAATCAAAGCAAGTGGCATAAAAACAAGTAGCATTGCTAATACTTTGATTTTATATCTTGTTTTGAAAAGCAAAAATATTATAATGCCAACTACAATAGATAAAAATCCTCCGAAATTCACACCATAATATGGAATTATCAAAACAAAGGTAGTCAAGAATAAAATTATAAATAGATTCCTAAGAGACATATTGCTAACAATTGATAATATAAATATGAAACCCATTAAATACGAAAAAAACTCATTTCCAATCCCATAGAATCTATTTGCAAACGAAGGATGATATCCTGCTGTTGATAAAAGCTGTAGAATATTGTCGAATAAAAATGCCTGAATCAAGATTGAAAATATTCCAAAAAGAGAACATATAAGTTGTGAAGTTTTTAAACTAAGAGAAGAAGTGATAAGTACTATTAAAAAGAATATTGCTAAAAATAAAAAAATGTTGTTTATCTTCAAAATAAGCAAGGGGGAATAGATAACAAATATATACCCTACCATTACAGTTGTTGGTATAAATTTCAAAAAGAATTTATTGTATTTTTCATTTGGTTTTGAGAGAAAAATTATTGCACCCAGCACCGAAAAGATGATTATAATAGCAAATAAGGGTATCAAAAAGTTATTTAAATGTTGCAGCTGATAATTCAAAATCCAAAAATGTCGCCACAATTTTACAACAAAGCTTTTTGAAACAGGAACGTTGCCACTTTTTTTGTAGTCATCTTTTATTAGTTCTAAAAACTCTCTTTCTAATACAAGCCCTTTTCTCTTTGTATCAGCTGACTTTTCTGTCCAAAAGCCGTTTTTTAAATTGCTGTCAAAAACAAATGCAAGCCTGCCATCACCACTGTATAAAAAAAATAAGCCTTTCTTTTGAGTATAAATTGCCTCTTTATTGTTTTCTAAATTTATTCCGTTTTTCTCCAGATAATCTCTGACATTCAAAGAATGTTTTTTGCCTTTTAACACAACAATTACTACAAATCCGTTTTTCTTGTCTTCCAAACCTTTTTTTATATATTCATAAAAGTTGGAATTGCTGAAGATTTTGCTTTCAAACTTGAAAAAATTCATCGAAAAACAAGTACTAAAAAAAGCGCTACTCAATATTATGGTCAATATAAAACTTAACAATCTCTTCCAATATCTCATCTCTTTCAATTCTCCTTATGATTGAACGAGCATTCTTGTGGTTAGTAATATAGGTAGGGTCACCAGATATCAAATAACCAACAAGCTGAGCAATCGGATTGTAACCTTTTTCTTTCAAAGCACTGTAGACCTCACTTAAAATCTCTTTTACCTTTTTTTCCATAGCATCGTCAAACGAAAAATGTTGAGTTTTGTCATTCATCTTCAAACTACCACCTTTAATTAATTTTTAAGCCCTCATCCATCTTTAAAAATCTTGGATGAAGGCTTCAAAAGTTCTATTTCTTTCTAAGTTCATAAAGCACAATTGCAGCTGCCACTGCGCTATTGAGTGACTCTGCCTTCCCAGGCATAGAGATTTTAACCTTCTTTGTCGCATTTTCTAAAAAAGCTACATCAACACCTTTTGATTCGTTGCCAATTACTATTGCAAACCTATCATCAACAGAGAGTTTTGATATATCAACATCTCCATATGGAGTTGTCACATACAAAGCAAAGCCTCTTTTATTTAAAGCTTCCAGCACCTCTTCCTTCTTTCTTTCTCTAACAACGTCCACATGAAACATAGAACCCATTGCTGAGCGAACTACCTTTGGATTGTACACGTCTACTGTGCCATTCACAGTAATAACACATTCAAACCCAAACGCATCAGCACACCTTATAATTGTTCCCAAATTGCCAGGGTCTTGGACAGAGTCAATAACAACAACTCTATTATGTTTTTTTAAAACATCTAACTCTTTGTCAAAGAAAGAGCACTCTGCCAAAACCCCTTGCGGTGTTGTAGTTGTACTGATATGTTCAAAAATCTTTTCTGGCACTTGTACAATCCTCTTTAGCTTACCAGAGTTCAAAAGGCTTATGCACCTGCTGAAAAACTCCTCATACTTTTTGGATGCTTCTTGTGAAAATATTAAAAGGTTTATGTCTTCTATTGCATAATCCAAGGCTTCTTTGACTGCTTTAACGCCTTCTACTAAAAAAACTTTGAACTCTTCTCTGTGTTTTTTATCATGAAGTTTTTTTAACCTCTTTACACATTCATTTTCTTTACTTTTGATAAGCTCAATTTTCTTACTCGTAGACATTTTTTCAACTTTTACACCTTTAATTTAAAGGTTATCTCAACCATTTATCTGCTTTTTAGCTATTTCAACAAGCTCAGCAAAAGCTTTCTGGTCGTTTATAGCCATGTCAGCCAATACCTTTCTGTTAAGGCTAATTCCCGCTTTTTTAAGACCATTTATAAATTTGCTGTATGAAAGCCCATTTTGTCTTGCTGCAGCATTAATTCTTGTTATCCAAAGTCTTCTGAAGTCTCTCTTTTTGAGTCTCCTACCAATATATGCATATCTCAATGATCTCATCACAGCAATATGAGCTTGTTTAAATACCCTGCTCTTTGCACCCCAATAACCTTTTGCAAGTTTTAACCATTTTTTGTGTCTCTTTCTTGCCCAAACACCATTCTTTATTCTCATTTGCCGATTACCTCCCATTCACTTTGTGTAGTTTTTATAGATATGGCAAAAGCTTCTTTACAGCTTTTACGTTTGTTGAATCAACAATAACTGTCTTTTTCAAATTTCTCTTTCTCTTTCTTGACTTGCCACTCAAAAGATGGCTTTTACCTGCTTTTTTTCTAAGGTATTTCCCACTTCCGCTAATTTTTATTCTCTTAGCAAGACCTCTATGTGTTTTTAGTTTCGGCATTCTGTTTACTCCTCCCTACTTGAAAATTTTTATTGTTGTTTGGGCGCTATAACCGCTGTAAGGTTTTTACCATCAAGCTTTGGCTTTTTTTCAACAATTCCATAGTCTTTTACCATTTCAATGAACTTATTTATTATCTCCTCACCAATCTCGGGATGCAAAACCTCTCTTCCTCTAAAACGAATAGAAACCTTTACTTTATCGCCATCTTGCAAAAATCTTATAGCATTTTTCACTTTAACGTTAAAGTCATGGTCTTCAATTGTAGTTGTAAGTCTTACCTCTTTTACATTGATAACCTTTTGATTTTTCTTTGCCTCTTTCTCTTTTTTAGCAAGTTCAAACTTGTACTTGCCGTAGTCCATTATCTTGCACACAGGCGGGTTTGCATGAGGAGCAATCTTAACAAGGTCAAGTTTTTTCTCCTCAGCGATCCTCAGTGCCTCTTTAACACTCATAATTCCAAGCTGGACACCATTTTCATCAATAACCCTTACTTCTTTGTCTCTTATCTGCTCATTGATGAGCAAATCTTTATTATTTATATTAAAACACCTCCTGGAAAAATAAATAATACATTCTGATTTAAACAAAAAGTGGATAGAAGCATAGTCTATCCACTCCATAGGCATACTTTGAGCCTTCTTTTTTGGCTCAAATCCCCTATTGACCTTCCGACTCTTTTTGTCGGATAGGTGAGAAGCGATAGACTTCTACTTCTTTTTTACCTTTATAAGAATATCATAAGTGGTAGGATGATGTCAATATGCCCTCACTTTTATAAAGCGCTCATTGCCTTAAGTATATGAGATATGTATACAAAACTGCTAGCACTTCTCGCAGAAACCCATGGACTTCTTCATAAAGGTATTGACCAACATAAACTCCAGAAAAACTTGCTTCTATTCCAACTCTTTTTGCAATTATACTTGCTCTTTTTAAGTGAAATTTATTTGATACAATCACTGCACTTTTTAAAGAATACTTTCTCATAAGTTTTTTGGAAAACAATAAATTCTCATAAGTAGAGAAAGATTTATTTTCAATGAGAATAAACTCAGATGGCACTCCCCTTGCCACAAGGTATTCTTTGCCTGCCTCTGCCTCCGAAATATTCTCTCCCGGTCCTTTTCCACCAGAGACTATTATGTATCTGCCATATCCTTTATTGTAAAGTCTTAGAGCTTCATCTAGCCTTGCTCTAAAAAAAGGACTTGGGAAGCTTCCATACACAGCACAGCCTAACACAATAATAGCATCAGATTTTTTAGGTTTGCTATTTACACCAAAAGAGATAATTATTAACTCTAATATAATAAATGCGATAATTACACTTCCAATCAAAATCCCTAAGAGCTTAAAAATTCGTTTCATTCTCAACCTCTCCATCTGTATTGTTTGTCAAACGATAGAAACCTTGTTTTAAGAATTCTATTGATTATACAGCTAAAATTAAGCATTTCAGCTATATTATTCTATTTGCAAATTTTAAAAATCTATGCTATAATACATACTGCAAAAATTAAATAATGACTGGTGGGGATATAGCTCAGTTGGTTAGAGCGCTTGCTTGACATGCAAGAGGTCATAGGTTCGAGTCCTATTATCCCCACCATTTTATTTTTCGCTTTGTTTAAAAAAATGTTCAGTAAACAACATCCACAAGATAGAGTCCCCAAGGCGGAAGAGTTTTGCCAGCTTTGGTTCTGTCTTTGCTCTCTATTATAAGAGGAATGTCTGTTGGTTTGATTCTGCCAACCCCCACATCTAAGATTGTTCCTGCTATTATTCTTGCCATATTGTAAAGAAATCCATTCGCAGTGATGTATATTGCAATACAGCCATTTTCAAATGTTAAATAGCAGTCAAAAATACGACGTACCTTTGAATTTGTTTCACTGCCACTTGAACAAAAGCTGCTAAAGTCATACTCTCCAATGAAATACTCACAAGATTTTTGCATCGAAGCTATATCAAGCTTATATGGAAAGTGATAAACATAATTTCGTAAAATAGCAGGTCTTGTTTTGTGGTTGTAAATCAGATATTTGTACGTCTTTTGCTTGGCACTGTATCGTGCTGAAAAATCAAGTGAAACCTCAGCGGCATCTTTTATTGAGATATCATTTGGAAGGACTGAATTAAGAGCAAGTGGAAACTTTTCTGTTGGAATTTTGCTTTCTGTTTTGAAATTTGCCTTTTGACCCAAAGCATGTACTCCTCTATCTGTACGACCTGATCCAACAAGATTTACATCTTCCCCTGTAATTTTCTTTATTGCATCTTCAATAACACCTTGGACTGTTTTTTTGTTTGGCTGCTTTTGCCAGCCAAAATAGTTTGTCCCGTCATACTCAATTGTGAGAAGAATGTTTCTCAAAAGAACTCACCTCACCATTATAGCCAAAGCTATTATAATTGCTGCTATTAAAAAGGAAATATAGTCGTTTATTGAATATTGAAGTTTTTTTAGTTTTGTTCTGCCTTCTGATCCTCGATAGCATCGAGCTTCCATGGCAATTGCAAGTTCATCTGCTCTTTTAAATGCTGACATAAAAAGTGGAATCAAAAGTGGCAAAAGTGACCTTGCCTTTTTCATAAGTCCTCCACTTTCGAAATCAGCACCCCTTGACATTTGAGCTTTCATAATCTTGTCTGTCTCTTCATAAATTGTAGGGATAAATCTCAAAGCAATTGACATCATCATCGAAATCTCATGTACAGGAAATTTGAGTTTTTTCAAAGGTTTTAATAGCTCTTCTAAAGCATCTGTTATCTCAATTGGGGAGGTTGAAAGAGTAAGCAAGCTGGTAGAAAATATAAGTAGTAGAAGTCTTATTACTAAAAATAATGAGAGAATTATCCCTTTGTCTGTAATTGTCAAACCTAAAAACCTTGCCACTGGCCTTCCTTGGGTCAAAAAAAGGTTAAAAATGACAGTTATTAGAATTAAAATAAACACAGGTTTTGTGCCACGTAAAAGTAATATTGGGTTTGTCTTTGAAAAGATTGTCCACAGAAATATCAAGGCAAATAGAAATATATACCCATAAAAATTATTCACTACGAATATAGAAATACAGAAAAATACCAAGACTACTATCTTTGTTCGAGGGTCAAGTCTGTGCACAAATGAATCTCTTTTGATGTACTGACCAATTACAAAGTCCACCATTATTCTTTCTCACCCTTTTTTGGAATATTTCCTGCTATATTTTGCACAATCATGTCAGCAACATCTTCCACCCTGTACTCAAACCTCTCAATTTGAAACCCCTTCATTTTGAGCCTGTGCTGAAGATACAATATATCTGGTGCAATCAAACCACTTTTTTCTAAAAGGTGAATATTTTCAAATATCTCATGTTTTGGTCCATCAAAGTAAATTTTTCCTTTATTCAGAACAATTACTCTTTCACACATTGACGCAACATCTTCTAAATTGTGTGAAATGAGAATTATAGTTTTCTTTACTTCTCGATGAAGCCTTTCTATAATATTGAATATTCTTTTTCTTCCCCTCATATCAAGCCCAGCAGTGGGTTCATCCAAGATTAAGCATTCAGGGTCCATTGCCAAAATTCCGGCAATTGCAACCCTTCGCTTTTGTCCGCCCGACAGCTCAAATGGTGACTTTTCTAGAATAGCATTAGGTATCTCTAAAAGTTCACATACCTCTTTTACTCTCTTGTCAATCTCCTCATCAGAAAACCCTAAATTCCTTGGACCAAATGCAATGTCTTTATACACTGTCTCTTCAAAAAGCTGATATTCAGGATATTGAAAAACAAGCCCAACTTTTCTTCGAATCTCTTTTACTTTCTTTTTCTCCTTGGTATTTATTCCATCAACAATGACGTCTCCCCGCTGAGGTACAAGGAGTCCGTTCATAAGCTGCACAAGAGTTGATTTTCCTGAACCTGTTTTTCCTATTATTCCAATAAATTCGCCTTTTGAGATTGTGAGGTTAACCTCAAATAATGCCTTTTTTTCAAATGGTGTTTTATAACCATACACATATTCAACATCTCTCATCTCAATGAACATAAAAATCTCTCCATTTCATCAACTGTCCAGATTTCACCATCGATATCAATACCTCTTTTTTTAAGCTCATAAGAAAGTTTTAAAATCTGAGGCATGTCAAATCCCATCTCATAAAACCAATCAAGCTTTAAAAGCTCTTTCGGAGTCCCTATATATTTTATCTTTCCATTTTCTAAAACCACCACTTTATTACTGTATATCATCTCGTCAATATTGTGAGTAACCAAAACTATTGTCTTTTTTTCTTCCCTGTTGAGTCTTAAGATGGTCGATATGACCTCTTTCCTCCCTTTTGGATCAAGCATAGAAGTTGGCTCATCTAAAATGATACATTCCGGCCTCATTGCCAAAATTCCGGCAATCGCAACCCTCTGTTTTTGCCCACCAGAAAGCTTGTATGTTGCGTGATTTCTATATTCAATCATCTCAACAGTTTCAAGTGCCTCATTTACAGCTCTTATTATCTCCTCACGTTCAAACCCTAAATTCTCTGGCCCAAAAGCAACATCTTCTTCAACGACCGAGGCAACCAATTGATTATCAGGATTTTGAAATATATATCCACACTTTCTTCTTATCTCCCAAATTTGACTTACATCTTTTGTGTTCATACCGTCAACCAGTACATCACCTTTTTCAGGTATTAAAAGCCCATTTATTAGCTTTGCTAAAGTGGACTTACCTGAACCGTTGAGCCCTAAGATTGACACGAATTCTCCTTTTTCTATTTCTAAGTTTATGTCAATCAACGCAGGAGTTTTTTTCCCGTCTGAACTTGTATACGAAAAGTTGACATTTATAAATTTTATAAAAGCACTCATCCTTCTTTTTTCTCCTTAAAAAGTGTTTTTATGTTCAATAAGCGGAATTACTCTTGCAATAAACTACCTTTTATTATAGCAAAGATTTTAAAGTTTAAATATACATGTATTTTTGAAGTATTCGTGGATACATTGAACATATTTATAATACACCGGGTATAATATATATTAGAAGGGGGGATTTAACATGTTTACTCCCAAGTGTGACATATACTTTGACACAAACTTAGTTAACTTAAAGGAGTTCAACATACCAATTGAAACAGAAAACCTGCTGTTAGAAGAGTTTTCAAAGATTGAAGAGATTTCAAAACTAAAAAGCCATATCACAGATGAACTAAAAGAACTTGATGAAAAGATAAAGGAAATTCAATGAAGTAGGATGGTAGGAAGGGAATATAAAAAGGGGGATGCCAAAAATCATCCCCCTAAAATAATTTAGGTGTGTTTTTCATCTGTAGACTTTTTTCGATATGTGTCCTTTATCATTTCATAATTCCCAAATGATGCCATGCAGATTAGTATAGAATTTATCATCAGTAGCGTAATATCTTTTAACGTGTTTTGGTGTGGAATAAAAACAAAGGATAGAACAAATGCTACAAAAAAGGTGTAGATTCTAATTACATAATCTTTGCACCATTTTTTGAATATGCCTTTTGTAAACTGAACAATAACATTTGTAGCAACTGTAATTCCTGCAAATGTACCAAGCTCCTGAGCTGAAAAATAGCTATCCAAAGTATTCTCACCCTACAAAATTTTATGTCTACTTCTATGTTATTCATGAAAACTTGAGTTTGTGAGAAAAATTTATTTGAGATTTTCTGGATTTAAATCTTCAAGCTCAGGTATGACAAATCTTCCATCTTTTCTAATAAGTCTTCCATCAAAGTAAATTTCTCCGCCGCCATATTCAGGGGTCTGAATCAACACTATATCCCAGTGCACAGCTGATCTGTTGCCATTGTCAGCATCCTCATAAGCACTGCCCGGTGTAAAGTGTATGCTTCCGGCTATCTTCTCATCAAATAGCGTGTCTTCCATAGGCTTTGTAATGTATGGATTTAGTCCAATTGAAAATTCACCTATATACCTTGCACCCTCGTCTGTGTCCAAAATCTTATTTAACTTTTCTGTGTTGTTTGCAGTAGCTTTTACAATCTTTCCATCTTTAAATTCAAACCTAATATTTTCAAACTTAAAACCTGCATAGTTTGAAGGGGTGTTATAGGTTATATACCCATTGACAGAGTCTTTAACAGGTGCAGTGTATACTTCACCATCAGGTATATTCATATGTCCATCACATTTTACAGCCTTCATACCTTTTATTGAAAATGTGAGGTCTGTGCCCTCACCTACTATTCTCACTTCATCTGTTTTTTCCATAAGTTCCACCAGCTTATCCATTGCCCTTGACATCTTTCTGTAGTCAAGGTTGCAAACATTGAAATAAAAATCTTCAAATGTCTCTTTGCTCATCCTTGCCTGCTGAGCCATTGAGTAATTGGGGTATCTTAAAATACACCATTTTGTCTTTGGCACTCTTACCTCACCGTGTACTTTGTGAAACCAGATTTTCTGATACAGCGCCATCTTATCATCTGGCACATCACTCAGTTCAAATGGATTTTGGCTTGATCTGATACCAATGTAAGCATCCATCTTTTCCATAAGTTGTCTTTCATTTTCAGCAATTATTTTTATTTGATCTTCAGTGGCATTTAAAAGAAGATCTCTTAATAGACTTTGATTCTTAATCCACAAAAACGGCATTGCGCCTTTTTGATATGAAAGCTTTATAAGCTCCTTTGCCAAATCAATTTCTTCCCCAATCAGTTCTATCAAAATCTTTTCACCATTTTTTAGATCAACAGAGTATTCTATAAGATTTTTTGCAAGTACTTTTACTCTTTCATCTACCAATGTAACCGTCTCCTTTCTAAAATTCTTATTTTTCAAACACCTTATTTACCATATTCTCATCTAAAAAAACAAACTCTCCTTCTTTTAGCTTGCCAAGTTTTAGCTTGCCTATTGCAACTCTTTTAAGTTTTAATACTCTGTGTCCAATTGCATCGCACATTTTTCTTACTTGTCTGTTCCTTCCTTCGTGTATTTTTATCTCAACAAGAGATCTTCCTTTCAAAACCTTTAAAACCTTAAACTTTGCAGGTGAGGTTACTTTTCCATCAATCAAAAGGCCTTTTTCAAACTGCTCAATTTCTTCTTTTGTTGGCACACCTTCAATGAGTGCAATATATGTTTTTTCAATATCATGTTTGGGATGTGTAACTTTATATGCAAACTCTCCATCATTTGTAAGAAGTATAAGCCCTATTGTGTCAAAGTCAAGTCTTCCTACAGGAAAAACTCTAACATCCACTTTGTCTTTTACAAGGTCTACAACAGTTTTTCTACCCTTCTCATCCCTTGCAGAAGATATCACACCAAATGGCTTGTTGAGCATTATATAAACTTTCTTTTGGACTGGTACAAGCTTTTTGCCATCAACCAAGACCTCATCCTTTTGAGGGTCAACTTTAAAGCCAAGCTCTGTAATGGTTCTACCATTTACCTTTACTCTTCCTTGGAGAATAATTTCTTCGCACTTTCGGCGTGACGCAACCCCACAGTCAGCCATAAACTTTTGAAGGCGAACTAAATCACCTATCTTCTATCACCATCCACTCAGTATTCGAAATGGCATTCTCTATCAATGATGATACATCTAATTTTTCCTCTTCTTTAATAACTTCTTCAAGTTTGGGCTTAGTCTTTGGATGTTTTGGAACAAATACCGTACAGCAATCCTCATATGGCAAGATTGAAATGTCATATGTGCCAATGTTCTTTGCAATTCTTATTATCTCTTCTTTGTCCATGCCAATAAGAGGTCTTAGGACTGGCATTGATACAGCAGCGTTTGTACAAATGATACTTTCCATTGTTTGACTTGCAACCTGTCCAATACTCTCACCAGTCACAAGAGCTAAACCGCCGTTTTCTTTAGCAATCCTTTCTGCAATCTTCATCATAAATCTTCTCATAATAATTGTAAGATACCTCTCATTACATTTTTCGTAGATAGTAGTTTGAATCTCAGTAAAAGGTACAATGTAAAGCTTTAGTCTATCTGTAAACTGAGCTAAAACCCTGCAAAGGTCAATGACCTTCTCTTTTGCCTTCTCACCTGTATATGGAAAGCTGTAAAAATGGACCGCTTCTATTTCAACACCTCTTTTTGCTATCATGAACCCTGCAACGGGGCTGTCTATCCCGCCAGAGAGCAAAAGGTGTGCCTTGCCCCCTGTGCCAAGTGGCATACCACCAATGCCTTTCTCTTCTGACGAATACACATATGCTTTGTCCCTTATCTCAATATTTACCTCAAAGTCTGGATTGTGCACATCAACCTTAAGACCATATTTGTCAGCAAGATTTTTAAGAATATGTGCGCCAATAAGTCTTGAAAGCTCTGGCGACCTTAATTCAAATGTCTTATCAGCCCTCTTTGTCTCAACTTTGAAGGTTTTCTTGCCTTTTTGAATCTCATTAAGAGCAACGTTTAAAGCTGCAGATTTGATAGCCTCTACTTGTTTTTCTGCAACTTCGCAGATAGTAAAACCAACAAGACCATAGACCTTCCTTAGCCTTTCAATTGCAAAATAAAAATCATTTTCAGAGAGGTTTTCAATAAATATTCTACCTTGTTCTTTCGTAATTGAGATATTCTCAAGATTCTTGAGTTTTCTTTTTATGTTCCTCACAAGCCTGTTTTCAAACAAAGGACGATTTAATCCTTTTAAGGCAAGCTCACCATACCTTATTAAAATAGCCTTCATTCCATTCATCCTTTACCTTTTTATTTTCTGCAAAAACTTGAGCGATTTTTCCAATACTTCAAGTGTGTAATCAACTTCTTCAAGGTTATTCAAATAAGAAAAACTAAAACGTATATTACTTTGTGCAATTTCCATTGATTTTCCCATGCTATAAAGAACCTTGTTATATGTTCTGCCCCTTGATGAACAAGCAGAACCAGACGATGCGAATACATTATAGCTTTCAAGAGTATGGAGCAGAACCTCGGATTTAATCCCTAAAAATGACACATTTAAAATTGCGTCAGATGTATTGTCAAGTGGTGAATTTATCACAACATCATCAAAACTTCTTAGCCCCTCAATAAATCTTTGTTTTATCATTCTTAGCTTATTTGGCTGCTCATTTTGCAGCCTTTCATACACCTCAATTGCCTTATAAATTGAAAAAATACCTGGCATATTCTCTGTCCCAGGTCTTACTTCATTTTGCTGCTCCCCACCAAAAATTATTGGTTGAATGTTGATCCCCTTTTTGATATACAAGGCTCCAATCCCTTTTAATGCGTGAATCTTATGCCCACTTATTGACATCAAATCAACGTTTAGTTCTTTGGCATTGGTCTTTTCCTTCATAAACGCCTGAACCGCATCTGTGTGAACAATCACATTTGGATTTTTCCTCTTTGCCACTTCAGCTATCTTTTTTACATCAAAAATATGCCCTGTTTCGTTGTTTACAAGCATGACGCTTACTAAAATTGTCTCATCGTCCACTTCATTTTCGAGCTCTTCAAAGTCAATATTTCCGTTTTGATCAACCTTTAAAAAGCGCACTTCAAATCCACATCTTTTCAGGTGCTCAAGTGTATTTAATACTGATGGGTGCTCAACAGGGCTTGAGATTATTTTATTTCCTCTTTTCTGATTAGCAAAGGCAATTCCAATCAGTGCTAAATTGTTTGCCTCTGTACCCCCAGATGTAAAGTATATTTCTTCAGGATTTACATTTATCTTTTGAGCTATTTTCCATCTTGCCTCTTTTAACACCTTTTCAGCGCTGACTCCAAGCCTATGCAAGGATGATGGGTTACCATAATTTTGGGCCAAAAAATCTTTCAAACCTTCTATAACCTCATCGAATGGACGTGTTGTTGCTGCATTGTCAAAATATACAACCATCTTCTACCCTTCCTTTCACATCTCACCAAGAAGGTGCATGACAATAGAAATTACCGAAATAGCTGCAGTTTCACTCCTTAGAATGCGCTTTCCAAGTGAGACTATTCTGACTTTTTGCAAGTCTTTAAAAATCTCTATTTCCTCTTCTTCAAAACCACCCTCCGGTCCAATCAATATACCTACTCTGTTTATATTGGGTTCAACATCCAAGTGAACCCTTTCGATTTTCTTCTCATATGGAATGATAAGGAGGTCAAGCTCATCTAAAAAGTCCTTGACTTTACCAATTTCAATAGGTCTTTGAATCTGTGGCGAATATGGTCTTAGGCATTGCTTTTGGGACTCTTTAGCAATTTTCTGCCAACGCTGTATCTTTTTTTCTTCCTTCTCGCTGATATCAATAACAACTCTTTTTGAAATAACAGGAATTAAAACTTTTACACCAAGCTCTGTTGCCTTTTGAATTATAATGTCCATCTTCTGATTTTTTATAATGCTCTGAAATAAAAAAACATCTTTTTGTGGCTCGCGCTGGTTGAGAATCTTTTCTTCTATTGCTGCTTTTATTTTATCTTTTGAAATTTCTAAAATCTTAGCTTTGTAATCATACACACCATCACAAAGATTTAAAGCTTCACCTTCTCTTTTGCGCAAAACCTTTACTACGTGGTTTAAATCATCTTTGTCTGTTATATATGCAATGTCATTGACAATGTTCTTGCTCTCAATAAAAAAAATAGGCAATGTTTATCACCCTATACTCCTCTTACTTTCTTGCTACCACTAAGCACCAGTTATTAAGTTTTTTGATTTCAACTACTTCTAAAGAATTTTCTTTGAAGCTTTTTAATACATCATCAAGTCTATCCTCAATAATTCCAGATGAGATAAAAAGTCCATCTTCTTTGAGAACGTTTTTAATATCATTGGCCAATTTTATTATTATATCAGCTATGATATTTGCAATTGCTATGTCAAACTTTTCTTCAATTCCAAAAACCAAGTCATTTTGCCTAATTTCAATTTCTACATTGTTCAAAGCAGCATTTTCTCTTGCAACCTTTACAGCAACATCATCTATATCAACTGCTAAAACTCTATTGGCTCCAAGCTTTTTTGCTGCAATTGCTAAAATTCCTGAACCTGTACCAATATCAATTACATCAAACCCTGCTTTTACATATCTTTGAATTGCCTCTAAACAAAGCATTGTTGACTCATGTGTACCTGTACCAAATGCCATACCAGGGTCAAGTTTTATAACTGTCTTGTCTTTTGTATTTGGGTAGTTTTCCCACGATGGTACAATGACAATATTCCCTATCTCAACAGGCTTGTAATACTTTTTCCACTCGTTTGCCCAGTCTTTCTCATCAACCTCAGAGATGTCAATCTCGCCCTCGCCAATATTAAGGTACTGTGAAGCATCTTTTAACCTCTCTTCAATGTTGAAAATAAGTTCTGAGATATTCACACTTTCAGGAAAATACGCACGAACAACTGCGAAATTTCGTTTAGGAAATTGATTTTCATCTATATAATCCCATGAATTTGGATATTTTAAAATTTCATTGTCTTCTATTACAACACCATTTGCCCCAAGATCATATAAGATATTTGAAATAGCATCCTCTGCTTCTTCTACAGTTTTAATCGCAACCTCAAACCATTTCATACCAATTCATTTCTCCTTTTTTCTTTAAAGAGTTTACGAAAAGGCTTCTCTTATCCTGTCCCAAAAATGTTTTCTCTTTTCATACCCTTCTTCAGACGAAAGCTCTTCAAACTTTCTCAAAAGCTCTTTTTGCTTTTCAGAAAGCTTCTTTGGTACTTCAATAACAAATTTCACAACCAAATCGCCTCTACCCCTACCTCTCAAATAAGGAACACCTTTGCCTTTAATTCTCACCTCATCTCCATTTTGTGTACCTGGTTCAACTCTTACCTTGGTCTTTCCATCCAATGTAGGTATTTCTATTTCTCCACCAAGTGCTGCATTGACAAATGTGATTGGTACCTCAACATAAAGGTCTTGCCCAACTCGTTTGAAAACAGGATGAGGTGCTATTTTGATTCTAATGTGCAAATCACCATTTGGCCCACCTTTTATGCCACTCTCACCCTCACCTCTTAAAGTTATTACCTGGCCATCGTCAATTCCAGCTGGAATGTTTATCTTCACCTTCCTCTGACGTCTAACAGTTCCAGTACCACCACATTCTCTGCAAGGGTCCGTGATGATAGTTCCAACTCCACCACATGCATCGCATGTTTTTATTGTAGTAAACTCACCAAAGAATGTTGCCTGTCTTGACCTAATTTGTCCTGTACCACCACATTTTTGACATCTGACAGGTGTGGCACCCGGTCTTACACCACTTCCGCCACAGACAGAACATTTCTCTGTTCTGTAAATAGGAATCTCTTTTTCACAGCCAAAGACCGACTCTTTTAAAGTCAGTTCTAAATCAACCTGTATATCAGCACCTTTTCTTGGTGCTTCTTTTCTTCTTCTTGATGAGCCAAAGATATCAAACCCTTCAAACAAGTCTTCAAATATGTCCCCAAAACTTCCAAAGTCAAAATCTGCAAAACCACCTGTAAAGCCACCAGAAAATCCTCCGCCCTGAGCACCATATGTTGGGTCAAATGCTGCATGGCCAAACTGGTCGTACTTTCTTCTCTTTTCAGGGTCACTTAAAACTTCATATGCTTCATTTATCTCTTTAAATTTTTCTTCTGCTTCTTTGTTTCCTGGGTTGGCATCAGGGTGATACTGCTTTGCAAGTCTTCTATATGCTCTTTTTATCTCTTCTTGTGTTGCGTTTCGTGGAACACCTAAAATTTCATAGTAATCTTTTTTTTGTGCCATTTTTTATCACCTACTTAGCTTACTGAATATTATTATATACCAACGCAAAACTTTTAACAAATCATTAAAAAGGACCAAAGCCATTTTTAAAGTGTTATGACTTTGGTCCCTTTTTCTAAAGAATCTAAATTTGTTAATATACCTTATAATCAGTGTTGACATTACCATCAGTTCCGCTCTGACCACCAGGGTTTGTGCCTCCCTGTGGTCCAGTTTGAGTATAACCTTGCTGATACAGCCTTGTTGAAACATCGTAGAATGATTTTGTCAGCTCATCAATTGCTCTTTCAATTCTCTCTTTATCCTCACCATTCATAACATCTTTGAGGGCTTTGAGTTTTGCTTCGATTTGTTCTTTTTCAGTTGCTGTCATCTTGTCACCAAGGTCACGCAAGAGCTTCTCTGTCTGGTAGATGATAGAGTCTGCTTTGTTCCTTGTCTCAATGAGCTCTTTTCTCTTCCTGTCCTGCTCTGCATACATCTCTGCCTCTTTTATTGCTCTTTGAATCTCCTCTTCGCTAAGGTGTGTCTGGGATGTTATGGTTATCTTCTGTTCTCTACCTGTGCCAAGGTCTTTTGCAGAAACGTGTACTATTCCGTTTGCGTCTATGTCAAATGTAACCTCAATCTGTGGAACACCACGTGGAGCAGGTGGAATTCCGTCCAAGATGAACCTACCAAGTGTCTTGTTGTCCTTTGCAAGTGGTCTTTCACCTTGCAAAACGTGAATCTCTACCTGAGTCTGACCATCTGCAGCAGTGGTAAATATCTGGCTCTTTCTTGTTGGAATTGTTGTATTTCTCTCAATTATTTTTGTGAACACGCCACCTAAGGTCTCAATACCAAGGGAAAGTGGTGTTACGTCTAACAGCAAGATGTCTTTTACCTGTCCTCCCAATACACCTGCCTGGATTGCTGCACCAATTGCAACACATTCGTCAGGATTTATACCTTTGAATGGTTCTTTTCCTGTGAGCTTTTTGACAAACTCCTGAACATAAGGTATTCTTGTTGAACCGCCAACCAAAATGACCTTATCAATCTGCTCTGGTGTGAGCTTTGCATCTGAAAGTGCTGTCTCAACAGGCTCTCTTGTCTTTTCTACAAGGTCTTTTATAAGCTCCTCGAATTTAGCTCTTGTCAATACCATGTCAATGTGCTTTGGACCGTTTGCATCTGCTGTTATAAATGGCAAGTTAATTGTTGTCTGAAGTGCAGACGAGAGCTCAATCTTTGCTCTTTCTGCTGCATCTTTTAATCTCTGGAGTGCAACCTTGTCCTTTCTCAGGTCAATCCCATGTTCTTTCATAAACTCATCTGCTATATAGTCAATAATTCTCTGGTCAAAGTCATCACCACCAAGTCTGTTGTTACCAGATGTTGCTAAAACCTCAATAACACCCTCGCCAATCTCTAAAATTGAAACGTCGAATGTTCCACCACCAAGGTCATATACCATTATCTTCTGATGTCCTTCCTTGTCAAGGCCATAAGCCAAAGCTGCAGCAGTTGGCTCGTTGATAATTCTCAAAACCTCAAGTCCCGCAATTCTACCTGCGTTTTTTGTTGCTTGTCTTTGTGAGTCTGTAAAGTATGCAGGAACTGTGATAACAGCTTGTGTAATCTTTTCACCAAGATATGCCTCAGCATCAGCTTTTAGTTTCATCAAAATCATTGCAGAAATCTCTTCGGGAGAATATTCTTTGTCGTCTATCTTGATTCTCCTGTTTGTACCCATATCTCTTTTGATTGAGATAATTGTCCTCTCTGGATTTGTAATTGCCTGTCTTTTTGCAGCATGACCAACAAGTCTCTCACCAGTTTTTGTAAAAGCAACAACAGACGGTGTAGTCCTAAACCCTTCTGCATTTGGAATGACAACAGGCTGCCCACCTTCAATTACTGCCATACAAGAGTTTGTTGTACCTAAGTCTATACCTAAAATATGAGCCATTGTTATCAACCTCCTTTTTTATTTTCGATTTGATTATTAATTAATTTGCATTAGCAACCTTAACAAGGCTGTATCTTATAACTCTGTCTTTTATCTTATAACCTTTTTGGAACTCTTCAATCACAATGTTCTTACCATACCTTTCATCCTCCACATGCATAATAGCATTGTGGAGGTATGGGTCAAACTCCTTATTTAAAGCTTCAATAGGCTCAACACCAAGTTTTGAGAAGATATCATCAATTTGCTTTTTTATCATCTCAAGTCCTTTTAAAAACTCTTCATTTGTATTTTCCGACTCTTTAGCAGAGCTGATTGCTCTTTCAAAATTATCAACAATAGGAAGAAGCTTTCCTATAACATCTGCAACAACTTCATAGTACATATTTTCCTTGTCCTTTGCGATTCGCTTTCTGTAGTTATCAAAGTCAGCGGCAATTTGCTGGCACAAGCTTTTGTACTCCTCAACTTCCCTTTCTTTCTCTTCAAGCTGTTTTTTTAACGCCTCAATTGGGTCTTCTTGCTCTTGACTCTGGGTATCCTGCTGAACATTTTCAGCTTGATTATTTTCATTTTGTGCCTCGATTTTTTGCTCTGAAGAAACCTCTTTTTCTACCGCCTCTTCAGTAGCTGGAGGACTTTCAGAAATGTTTGTCTCTTCACTCTTTAACTCTTTGTTTTCCATCTCGCACATCTTCAAAGATCACCTCTTTATTTATTCTGTGAAAAGTCTTGTCAAAATATCAGACAACGTATCGCAAATATAATCGATCAAAGAAACTGTCTGTGAATACTTGAGCCTCTTTGGCCCGATTATACCAATTGAACCGGCAATACTGTCGCCTATTCGGTAAGTGGAAAGAATAATGCTACACTCCTTTAAATCTTCAATTGGGTTTTCTGTACCTATGCGTATGGTTATATGGTCGTGCATTGAAGAGTTTATAATCTTTCGTAGCATGTCTTTTTGCTCAAATATATGCAAGAATATCTTTGCTTTTAGAACATCATTGAATTCCGGAAAGTCAAACATGTTTTTGATACCACTTAGGACCACTTCTGTACTGTCCGCTGCACTGATTGTTCTTAACACATTGTCAATGATTGGTGAAAGGATTGTCCTGTTCTTGCCCAAGCTATTTTCAATGTCCAAAACTGTATTTTCATCAATGTCTTCTAATTTAAGTCCACTTAGCTTTTGGTTAAGTACGTTAGTGATATATATAAAATCTTTGCTATCAATATTTTCCGGCTTATCTAAAAGAATATCTTTTACAAGTCCTGTATTTGTAACCAAAATTAATATATATTTTTTGCTATCAACCGGCAAAAGCTGTAGATGCTTGATATAGCTTTTCTTTACATTTGGAGTTGAGAGCACAGCAGTATAGTTTGTAAGATTCGAGATAATCTTTGCTATGTTCTCCATGTACTCATTTATTTCGCTGAACTTCACATCAAGCTGTGACCTTATAAACTCAACCTCTTGCGGTGAAAGCCTTGTAACCTTCATTAATTCATCAACATAGTATCTGTACCCTTTATCAGACGGAACTCTTCCTGCTGAAGTATGTGGCTGTTCTAAATACCCCATCTCTTCTAAATCAGACATCTCATTACGAATAGTTGCAGAAGAAATACCAAAGATGTACTTTTTTGCAATAGTGCGTGAACCAACTGGCTCCCCTGTATTTATATAATCGTCTATGACTGCTTGAAGTATCCTTTTTTTTCTTTCATCCAGCATTTTCCTCACCTTACTGTTAGCACTCTCATTTGATGAGTGCTAATTCTAAGATATAAGATATCACTTTAGTAGATAATTGTCAAGTAGATTTTTTGACTTTCTTTGACCTTTTTAAATAAACTCTTGCCACACTATATTTGCAAGGTCCATTCCTTTTTTTGTAAGTCTAAAATGCGAATTTATCTCTACAAGTCCATACTTTTTTAGTTTTTCTATCTGGGTTTTGTACTTCTTCATAAAGTCTATATTAAATTTTCTCTCAAACTCCAAAAGGTCAATGCCCTCAATTTTTCTAAGCCCCAAAATAATGTACTCTTTTTCCATCTCTTCATCATCTATATACTCCTTTGTATCAACTGCAAGATACCCATTCTTTAAGCTACTTATATATTCTTTAAGGTCACTTACATTGGAATATCTATATCTTTCAAAAAAAGAATGGCTACTTGAGCCAATTCCAATATATTCTTCGTAGTTCCAGTATTTAAGATTGTGCTTACATTCAAAATTCTTTTTTGCAAAGTTTGATATCTCATATTGATATATACCAAAATCGTAAAGTCTTTCTACTGCAAGCCAGTACATACTTCTCTCTTCTTCCTCAGAAGGCAAATAGTTTTTCAATGAGTCATATTCATAATAAAAATATGTGCCCTCTTCAATCTTCAAAGAATATACAGAGACATGAGGAGGTCCGAAACTAATTACTGTTTCCAAAGTCTTTGAAAAGCTCTCTATATTTTGGTATGGAAGTCCAATCATTAAATCAACATTGAAGTTTTCGAAGTATCTTGCTGCAAGCTCTAATATTTCCAGAGCTCTTTTCGATGTATGAATCCTTCCAAGCACTTTTAATTCAGTGTCATTCAAAGATTGAACCCCAATGCTCAGCCTATTTATATTTAAGAGCTTATAAATCTTTAGCTTCTCTTCATTTAAACTCTCTGGATTTGCTTCAATTGTTGTCTCACAGTTCTTTTTCACTTTGAAATTTGAATATATAAATTCAATCAATCTTTCTATATACTTAGTGTCTACTGCCGACGGTGTACCTCCCCCAATATAAATTGTTTCTATCTCAATGTCATAGTTTTCTTTGTAAAAAATAAGTTCTCTCTGAAGAGAATTAAAATATTCAGATACAAGACCATTTTCAACATTCTCATACGATACAAAATCACAGTAAAGACACTTTTTCTTACAAAATGGAATGTGGATATAAAGCCCAATCTTCTTTCCCAACCTTTTTGCACTTCCTTTTACTCTTCTAACTTCAAAACAGCCATAAAAGCCTCCTGAGGTATCTCAACCTCTCCGATTTGTTTCATTCTCTTTTTACCCTCTTTTTGCTTCTCCAAAAGTTTCTTCTTCCTTGTCACATCCCCGCCATAACATTTGGCAAGCACATCTTTTCTCAGTGCCTTTACAGTTTCTCTTGCAATCACCTTGCTACCAATACATGCCTGAATAGGTATCTCAAATAGATGTCTGGGAATCTCTTCTTTCAATTTTTCCACTATCTTTCTTGCTCTCTGATAAGCCTTGTCCCTGTGCACAATGAACGAAAGTGCATCAACCACCTCGCCTTTAATCATTATATCAAGCTTTACTAAATTGGACTCTGCATATCCTATGAATTCATAGTCAAATGAAGCATAACCTTTAGAGCGTGATTTTAGCGCATCAAAAAAGTCATAGACAATCTCCATCAGCGGCATTTCGTAGGTGAGTATGACACGGGTTGTTTCTATATAAGACATATCTTTAAAAATTCCTCTTCTCTCCTGACAAAGCTCCATTATTGCTCCAACATATTCGTTTGGTACCATGATGGTGGCCTTTACCATTGGCTCTTCCATCTTGTCTATTTCATTGGGTGGTGGAAGTTTTGTGGGATTGTCTATATACAAAACCTCTCCATTTGTCTTTGTAACCCTGTAAACAACTGATGGTGCTGTTGTAATAATGTTCAAATCATACTCTCTCTCAAGCCTCTCCTGAACAATTTCCATGTGCAAAAGGCCTAAAAAGCCACATCTAAAACCAAAACCAAGCGCAGCAGAGCTCTCTGGCTCAAAAAACAGTGCTGCGTCATTGAGTTGCAACTTTTCAAGTGCTTCCTTGAGCTCTTCATATTTTGTATCACCAGTTGGGTAGATTCCACAGAACACCATCGGGTTTAACTTTCTAAAACCAGGCAGAGGCTCATCAGCTGGATTGTTTGCATCAGTGATAGTATCACCAACTCTTGTGTCTCTGACAGTTTTTATCGATGCTGCAATGTATCCAACATCACCTGCCCTTAGCTCTTCACAAGGAATTAACATGCCGGGTTTGAAATAGCCAACCTCCGTGACTGTAAACTGTGCACCAGTTGACATCATCTTTATTGTCATATTGGGTTTTACTACTCCATCAAATACCCTAACATATGCCAAAACACCTTTGTAGTTGTCATAAAGAGAGTCAAATATTAAAGCCTTCAAAGGCTTTGTATCATCACCTTTGGGGGGTGGAATATCTCTTGCAATCCTTTCCAAAACCTCTTCAATGTTAATTCCCTGTTTTGCTGAAATAAGAGGGGCATCTGATGCGTCAAGTCCAATAACATCCTCTATCTCTTTTTTAACCTCATCTGGTCTTGCACTTGGAAGGTCGATTTTGTTTATAACTGGTATTATTTCTAAGTTATGTTCAAGCGCAAGATAAACATTCGCAAGAGTTTGAGCTTCAATACCTTGAGTTGCATCCACAACCAAGATTGCGCCTTCACAAGCAGCAAGGCTTCTTGAAACTTCATAGGTAAAGTCTACATGTCCTGGTGTGTCAATGAGGTGAAATATATACTCTTTACCGTCTTTTGCTTTATAATTTAGCCTCACTGCCTGCGCTTTTATAGTAATACCCCTTTCTCTCTCTATCTCCATTGTGTCAAGAACCTGGTCTTGCATCTCCCGTTCGCTCAAAGCACCTGTCAGCTCAATTATTCTATCAGCAAGAGTTGATTTTCCATGGTCAATATGAGCAATTATGCAAAAGTTCCTAATTCTGTCCTGTCTTCTCTCCACCTCAAGTAATCCCCCTACAAAATCAAATTATTGTAGATTTTGAAGTTGACTTTGCACCTCATCTAAAAGCTTTTTGGCATACCGAATGTAAGATTGTCTTACATCACTCCTGTTTAGAATATCCTTTGCTTTCAGAAGCATAAAATCATAGTAATTGCCATTTATTCTTGTCTTTCTGAAAATATATATAGGCTCTACTAAAATCTTTTTTGTAAGTTTATTATCCTTTTTGGTAAGCTCAATTCTTACAGTCAACCCAAACCTATTGTATGGGAAAATAACTGTCTGGTCACAAAGGAAATTTCCCAGGGAATAAAATACTATACCCTCTCTTTTGCCAGAAGTTCCATCTTCAACTTGTATCTTTTCAAATGGCTGAATGGTATGCGTATGTGTTCCAATTACAATGTCAGCTCCGTATTTTATGAGCTCTTTTGCAAACTCCTTTTGCTCTGAAGTTGGGTTTATTGAATTTTCATATCCCCAGTTTGCATATGCTATTATAATGTCACAATTGAGTCCTTTCAAGTACTCAAGCCGGTTTCGAATTGTATCTTTGTCCAAAATATCAACATAATCTTTATATGAAGAGTTGCTTCCAAGATACACATTTGAAAGTTCCTTTGTAAATGCAGCAACCCCCACTCTAATATTGTTTATGTCAAACACCTTTGAGGTATGTTCATCTGGAGAGAGCCTTACCCCAACAGAGCTAATTCCTGCCTCTTTTAGATTTTTGATTGTATCTTCTAAGCCTTGCTTTTTGCCATCAAAAATATGTGAAGAAGATAGTACTGCAACATTAAAGCCAGCAGACTTTAGCAAACCTAAACTTTCTTTTGGAGCATTGTATTTGCCATATGTTGAAACTGGCAAATTAGACGTTAAACTGCTATCAAACTTGAAAATACTTAAGTCTGCGTAGGTTATGTCTTTAACATTTTCCATTATATTTCCAAATGAATATGATTGAGTTTGTCTGTTATAATACGATTTTAAAAGATACCCATTGAAGAACACATCGCCAACAAGCGAGATTGTTGCTTTGTATTCTTTTGGCTGGTTTTTTAGCTGAACAGAAGAAGATTTAGTAGTATCTGCCGCAGTTTTTTCCCTTGCAGGTGTGGATGTATTTTGTTTCTTTGTAGTATCATAAACCTCCTGGGAAACCGGGATATAATTTTTTACATACATGTTCTCATAATAAAATATTGCATTTATTCCAATAAGAAGGACTATAATAAATGAACCCAGAACATACAAAATCTTTTTCATAACTCAAGCCCTCTTTCTTTATAAACATTTATTTTACTTAAATTTTCAATGTGAATAGGAAATTCAACAATATCCTTGACAATCTTCTTGCCATCTAAGTATCTTAAAATTCCTTTTCTACCTATGTCAAATTTAAGGTAATAAGCACAAAGACACTGAATACTTGCATTATACTTCTTATTTAGCGCCCAGTCACCATATTTACTATCACCCAAAATGCAAAGCCCAACATGCGCAAACTGGGCCCTAATTTGATGTGTTTTCCCTGTTTCTATTTCAACATCAACAAGCAGCAAGTCGTCTTTGCCTCGTATTATTTTATACCTAGTGACAATCTCTGAATAACCCTCAGCCGGTAAATCTGAAATGTAAACCTTGCTTTTTTTAGAGTCCTTTTTTAGATAGTGCACGAGTACTCCACTTTTTGGCAAATCCACCCTTTTTGTTATGCATAAATACTTCTTTTTAATAGCCCTTCTACTCATATATTTTAACATCTCGTTTAAAACTTGTCTATTTTTTGCAATAATCATAAGACCTGAAGTGTTCCTGTCAAGCCTGTGACAAAGTGCAGGCAACTGATTGCCAGAATAATTATCTTCAATCCAATTTACAACAGAATACTCGTTATTTGTATCGGGGTGCGAAGGAATACCATATGGTTTGTCAATGACAATTATATTGTCATCTTCATATACTTTTGAAATTTCAACTTTTTTCTGATCTAAGTACTTCTCTTCTATGTCAAAGCTAATTAAATCTCCAAATTGTAATATCTGACCCTTCTGAGCAACCTCAAAGTTAACTCTTATTCTGCCCTTTCTCAGAAGTTTAAATATTACACTCATTGGGATTGTCGGATATTTCTTTT
This sequence comes from Caldicellulosiruptor sp. F32, assembly GCF_000404025.1. Classification (NCBI taxonomy): domain Bacteria; kingdom Bacillati; phylum Bacillota; order Caldicellulosiruptorales; family Caldicellulosiruptoraceae; genus Caldicellulosiruptor; species Caldicellulosiruptor sp. F32. Next base: position 44,583 of record NZ_APGP01000085.1, on the reverse strand, counting down.
TTATAGCCTTTTCAAGTTTCATACCTGCAAAATTTTTCTCAATCAACATTTCTATTGTCATTTACATATACCTCACTTTTTAACACGTTGAATAATATTATCATATAATAAAATTGACCAAATTGAAAATGAAAAAAACATGAAAATTGGCATTGATGGTAGAGCAGCTAAATGGTATAGAGGTTCTGGTATTGGAACTTACACTTATCAACTTTTAAATTATATCAAAAAACTTGACAAACAAAACGAATACCTTATCATATGGCCCGACAAATCTGAAATAGAGTTTGTTTCAGCAGAAAATATTAACATAAATCTTTTGCCTCAACAACTAGACAGATTCTGGGAAGAGATAATGATAAAGGAGATAATAATCCAAAATGATATTGAGATTTACCACGTTCCTCAAAACGGAATAGGCATTCCTTTTTCTAAAAAGTGTAGTTATATTATAACCCTTCACGATATAATCCCATTTAGGTTGCCTGAGACAGTGGGACCGGGCTATTTAAAAATCTTTAGAGAAAATGTTCCGAAGATTTTGAAGATTGTAGATAGCGTGATAACTGTTTCTGAATTCTCTAAAAAAGATATATGTGAGTACTTTGACTATGATCCATCAAAGGTGTTTGTAACACACTTAGCACCAGAAGATATCTACAAGCCCCTTTCAAAACAAGAGGTTGAAAACATGCTTAAGCAAAGATTCAATATAGACTTTCCGTATATCCTGTATGTAGGTGGTTTTTCACCTCGGAAAAATCTCATAAGGTTGATTAAAGCTTACAATATGATAAGAGATCAAATTGATGGTATTCATCTTGTAATTCCTGGAAAATTTAGTAGGAGTTTTGAAGAGGTGAAAGGTCTTGTTGCAGAACTTGGGCTTTGTGAGCGTGTACATTTTGTTTCATACGTTGAGGTAGAACTAATGCCTTATTTATATAATGGTGCCATTTTATTTGTCTATCCATCCTTATATGAAGGATTTGGCCTTCCGCCACTTGAAGCAATGGCTTGTAAAATTCCTACAATTGCCAGCAACACGACTTCTCTGCCAGAAGTGTTAAAAGACGCAGCTATCTTTGTCAATCCTTATTTTGAGGAAGACATCGCAGAAAAGATTTTGCTTGTACTCGAAAGTGAAAAGCTTCGAAAAGAGCTTTCTGAAAAAGGTTATAGCTTAGCTAAGAAGTATAGCTGGGAGAAAACTATAAGCTCTACTATAGCTATCTATCAACAAATTTTTGCCTTGAAATCTTAGAGAAGTTAGAATATAATGTATTTGTAGAACAAAAATAATAAAGGTCGGGGCGTAGCTCAGTTTGGTTAGAGCGCTAGCTTGGGGTGCTAGAGGTTCGCTGGTTCAAGTCCAGTCGCCCCGACCATTTATTTTTGGGCTCTTTACATCTCTAATCTTAAAAGCATCTTAAAGATGTCAAATATATTCCTCTTTTCAACATCTTCACTTGCAACAAGGTTATAAATTGCAAGAGTCTTACCGTCCTTTATAAGTTCTATTCTACCCACTACTTGACCAAGCTTCACAGGTGCTGGTATTTCTTTTGGTAAGATAGTTTTGGTTTCAATAGAGTTTTCATCTCCTTTTTTAACAAGGAGTTTTACATCCCTTTCTAAAACTGCACTTACCTCTTTTTTTAGCCCATTTCTAACCCTAACCTTGCCAAAACTAAAATCTTTTGCATATGGGGCATACATCGCAAAGTTTGCAAATCCCCAGTCAAGAAGTCGTACAGCCTCGTTAAATCTTGTTTTACTATCTGGTGCAGCCATTATAACTGCAATAAGATGAAGAGCATTTCTCTGGGCTGATGCTGAGATACAAAACTTTGCTTTGTCAGTTGAACCTGTCTTTACACCTGTACAACCTCTATAAAATCTCACAAGTTTGTTTGTGTTTGTAAGCCCAAACTTACCGTCTCTTACAGTGTCAACCCATGTTGTAAGATAGTTTCTTACGAGTTTGTGTTTTAATAGTTCTCTTGACATAACAGCAACATCATATGCAGAGGTATAATGTCCTTCTGCATCAAGTCCATATGGATTTACAAAGTTTGTATCGAGCATACCAAGCTCTTTTGCCTTTTGGTTCATCATATAAACAAACCCTTGAACACTTCCAGCCAAATGCTCGGCCAAGGCAACACAGGCATCATTTGCAGATGCAATTGCAATGGATTTTAAAAGTTCTTCTACTGTCATCTCTTCATTTTCTTTTAGGTATACCTGGGAGCCACCAAGACTTGCAGCGTTCTGACTTGCAATTACCTTGTCAGAGAGCTTAAGTTTACCTTTTTCAATTGCCTCACATATCAAAATCATTGTCATTATCTTTGTAATTGAAGCTGGGGGAAGTTTTTCATGAGAGTTTTTCTCAAAAAGTACTCTGCCTGTGTCAAAGTCAACAAGTATTGCAGACATTGCAGAAAGTTCAGGACTATTTGTGAGTTCATTATTTTGCGTTTGACAAAAAGCTCTTATAAAATTTAAACTCGAAAGAAAGAAAGATAAAATTAAAAGTGTTAAAATTCTTTTCACAACCTTTCACCCCAATTCCTTTTATTTTCCTATAATTAAATTATCTACACAACCTCGGCTTGTTATTCACAATACATATTCTCAAAAATCAAGAGACATACTATTTTTAAAAAGCTATTTAAATTTTTGAAGTTACATGAGGTGAAAGGAATGAGGTATATAAAGGTCTTATTGGCATGTGCTCTTTTGATTGCTACTCTTTATACACTTTCTCATTATGAACAGATAAAATTCAGATATGTAGTGAACCCCATTGTTTTATCTTACTATGGTTCAACTGGAAGTGAGGTTATAGAAATTCAAAGAAGACTTAAACAATGGGGATATTATGATGGACCAATCGATGGAATATACGGGTACAAAACATATATGGCTGTGAGATATTTTCAAGCCAAAAACGGTCTAAAAGTTGATGGAATTGCGGGAAGTGAGACCTTAAGAGCACTTGGAATTGTAACCACAACTTCACGCTCATCTTACAATTCTAATCTGAACCTTCTTGCCCACTTAATCAGTGCAGAGGCACGGGGTGAGCCCTATGTTGGACAGGTTGCAGTTGGAGCTGTTGTGCTAAATAGAGTAAGGCATCCAAGCTTTCCAAACTCCATTGCAGGTGTCATATACCAACCCGGGGCATTTGAGTCTGTTTCAAACGGGCAGATTAATCTACCGCCAACAGCCTCTGCGATAAATGCAGCACGAGATGCTCTAAACGGCTGGGACCCAACAGGGGGAGCTCTCTACTTTTTCAACCCGGCAAAGACAACAAATAAATGGATTTGGAGCAGGCCAATTGTTGCTGTTATAGGCAATCATGTGTTTGCAAAGTGAGGTGAAAAAATTTTAAAATGGACCTGCCATTTAAGCTATACCCTCAAGAACCTATCTCTGGTGATAAGCTGATGATAATTTATAACAGAGGCATCTTACTTGATGGACTAAAGAAGGATATTTACCTTCAATTTGGGTTTGGAAGAGATGATTTGATAGAAAAAATTTATGAGTGCAAAATGATCAGAAAAAACTCAGAATATCTAATGGTAATCCCAACTTTGATAAATGGATTTTTATACTTAGCATTTAAAGATAGCTTTGGAAACAAAGATGACAACAACGGCAGTTTCTATAAGGTTCTTATAAAATCAAAGGAATGAGAGGCTTTTCTCTCATTCCTTTTTACACTCTTTGCAGATGCCATAGAATTTTACCATATGATTTATCACCTTAAATCCCTTTTTCTTTTCAATCTGCTCTTCTAAAGCCTCTAAAAGGTCGTCTTCTGCTTCTTCTACCCTACCACATTTGATACAAATCAAATGGTGATGGTTATGCGAATCTTCACTATTTGAAAGTTCAAACCGTGAACATCCATCGTCAAGGTCAATTTTATTGAGCACTTTTAAATCACTTAAAAGCATTATTGTTCTATACACTGTTGCCAGTCCTATTTCTGGCATCTTTTCTTTAACTATCCTATAAATTTCTTCTATACTCAGATGCTTATCTTGATTGTCCAAGATAGAATCAAGAATTATCCTCCTCTGTGTTGTTAGCTTATATCCCTTTTGTTTAAGTTGTTCTTTTATCTCCTCTAATTGATTTTTGCTCATTGATTTTCTCCAACTCCATTTAGTTAAAATTATAACTTCTCTATTTTATGATATACATTTTATTCTCAACCAAACTGACATGTCAATATCTTATAGAGCACTTTTGCTTACAACCTTTACAATTACCTCTGCATTTTAAAGAATCCAAAAGCGAAGAGTTGCATCTTGGACATTTTTTGTTTGTAATGTCAGCTTCATAACCACATACAGGACACTTTGTCTTCATTTTGAAGTTGCACCTCTTTTTCGAGAATTTTTAAACAATCATAATATGTGCTAAAAGTCCTCCCACCAAAATGGCTATTACAGCCGAAGAAACCCAAATAAAAAGTGAATACTTTAGCCCGTTTTCTTTTGTCATCATGGCAAAGGATGTTATACAAGGAACAAACAGAGTAGTTGTTACAAGTGCCACAAACATCTGTCTTTTTGTGGTAGGAATTGTGACAAGCCCTGCTGCACCATAGTCTCGTCTTATAATGCTCAGAATAAACACCTCTGTCATTCTCTTTGGAAGTTTCAAAAAACCTGTAACAATGGGCTGTGCTATATTTTCAATAATTTTAAGAAAACCTGTTGCGTCCAAAAATCCAAGTATAAGTGTTGCCAAAACAAATATAGGCAGTGCTTCAATCAGGAAGTTTTTAGACTTGTAATATGTCTTTTTAATAACGTTTAATATAAGCGGAATTCTTAAAGTAGGAAGGTCTATAAATAGCGACGTTGAGCTGCCTTGTATAACCTTGTTCAATATCCTTCCTACAATCCCAAATACTAAACCAATAATGAGTATATATATAACAAGATACCAATAACCAAGTCTTGCTATCAGTCCACTTATAATTCCAAGCTGAGCAGAACACGGAATTGCAAGCCCAAGTAAAAACATAGTGATAACCCTCTCTCTTTTTGAGCCCAAAATCCTTGTTGTCATTGTAGCCATTGTGACACATCCAAACCCCAATATAATCGGGATTATAGCTCTGCCATTAAGACCAATCTTGTTAAATACTTTGTCAACAAGTGCTGCAATTCTTGGAAGATACCCACTGTCTTCTAATATACTCATAAAAAGGTGAAAGGCAACCACAAGAGGAAATAGAAGACCTAAAAAAACTACTGGAAACATAGAAAGCAGGCCGTAGTTACCAATTAAAATTTTTTGTATATAGATATTTTTTACAAATGGAGTGAGTAAGCCTTTCACAAATCCAAGATAATACTCACCCATTACCTTATTCATTGTAAAATCAACAACTCTCTGAGCAACAAGCACACCCATAAAGTAGTACATTATATAAAGAGTTGCTGCTAAAATGGGAATACCAGTTATAGGATTTACAAGTATTTCACTTATTCTATTTTTAATTTCAAGCTTTTTTGTGTCAAATCTTACTGCTTTTTCAAATATCTTATCAACATGAGATCTTCTTAAACTGTAAATCTTCTCTTGCAACTCTGAAATCGAAGGGTTGAAGATATTTTCAGCTGTAGCAAGGCCATCTTTAGAAAATTCCATACCTGCCTCCTGTAAAAGTTTTTGAAGCTGTGGTGTAGGATTGCCTTTTCTAAAAAGGTTTTTATCAATCGCCTCTTGGAGCTTTTCTATGCCTTCTGCTTTGGTTGCTGAAGTGACAATTACCTCAACACCTAAGGTCTTTTTTAAGGCATCTATGTCAATCTTCATGTCATTTTTTTTAACCTCATCAAACATGTTTAAAACAACAATTATGTCCTTTTGATAGTCTATGAGCTGTTGGGTTAAAAATAAATCTCTGTCAAGGTGAAGAGCATCAACAACGTTTATCACTTTGTCAACGCTCAGAACAATATCTCTTGTAACTATCTCCTCGTCATTAAAAGAAGAGATGCCATAAACACCGGGGGTGTCAATTACTACATAGTTTTTGTAAAATCCATAGTTTATATCAACTGTTGTTCCAGGAAAATTTGAAACTTCAACATATTTACCAGTGAGTTTGCTAAAAACTACTGACTTTCCAACATTAGGATTACCGACAAGAGCTATGACTTCTTTGTCTTGAGGAAGTTTGAGTAGTTCAAATGACTGGCAGTGACAATGCATTTTCTTTTCAAACCCCTTTCATATCATTGTTCAATCTCTATCTGTTTTGCAAGTTCTCTCCCTATCGCAACCTCTTGATGGTTTTTGCGTAAAATAACAGGCCCATTGTTTATTTTAGCAATGCACTTGACTCTACTTCCTTCATTTATCCCAAATCTCAGTGCATATATCCTTGCATTTTTGCTCTTTATACTCTTTATCACAACTTCCTGCCCTTTTGATACCATGTCCAATGTCATAAATCCTCACCTCTTTTTTTACAATCTTCAATGCTCAAGTTTGTCTTTGAAAACGTGTTGTAATTGATAGTTTATTTTAATTGAGAATTATTCTCAATTAAATGATATCAAATTTTTTCTAACAAGTCAAGCAAAATCTCAGAAGGTTTTCAGAATAAAGCTAAAAATCAAAGCTGTGAAAGAAAAGAGTAATTTTTCTCAATTTTTTAGCCATTTGACGCAAAATTTCGCAAATTTTGACCTTTTTTGACCTTGACAAAGTCTATATTTGTAATTATTTTTATAATTGGAAGAGTATATAATCCTCCTTTAATCAAAAAAAGGGGGGTGAAAAAAAGTGAACAAAACAAGCAGTGAAGTACAAGCCACAGTAGATGCTGTAAAGCTCAAAGACCTGTCAAAGTCTGCACCAGAGCTGTTTGGAGTAAAAACTGGAGTGGATGGCATAGATAAGCTTTTTTACAAGGCTGAATTTTCAAAAGAAACTGGCAAGCCTGTTGTAAAACCACTTGGTGGAATTCCCGCGTATTCTGTTATAAATCTAAGTGGTGTTGCTGACACTGGGAAAAGTCTATTTGCTGAGCAGTTTGCTGTTACTCAAGCAAATGAAGGAAATAGCGTTCTTTATATCACAGTTGAAACACCTGCGGAGTTCTTGTATTCTTCACTTCTTTCACGTGCTGCTGCCATGAATATTGACAAGTCAAAAGTTGAAGAAAATGTGTACATGCTTGATATTACCAAAGACTTTAATATTCGCGGTAACATAAATAACTTCATTAAGACAATAGAAAATGCAGCTACAAGATTTAATATAAAAAACGTGGTAATTGACTCTGTTACAGGATTATTTGAATCAAAAGAGATTTACGCAAGAGAAATTGTAAGAACTATCTATAATTTTCTAAAGTCAAAAAGACTCACAACCCTGATGATTTCACAAAAGCGAAGTGGACAGGAACATCTCTCTGCTGAGGCTGCAGGCGGATATGCAGTAAGTCATATTGTTGACGGCACAATTGTATTTTCGAAACAAGTCATTATGAACAGGTTTGACAGCAGCACATTCAAAAGACCAATTGGTGATGTTATTCGTCTTTTGAGGGTAGATGGCTGTAGAATGTGTGGCCATGATTCAAAAACATATGTATTTGAGATTGAGCAAAACGGGCTTATAAAGGTTCTGTATCCACTCGGATATATTGCAGGTCAGCAAAAAGACGACAAAGAATAAATAAAAATAGAAAAAAGGGGGTGCAGGCCATGAAAAGGATAGATTTGGTGCAGCAAAATATTGATGAGGTTATAAAACAAATTTTCTCAATTGCAATAGACATCTTAGGTGGACCAAGAAAGCTTGTTGAGTACAAAAGACTTACATGGCTTGCATCACTGATGGAAGCTATTTTTGTCATTTACCTTCACAGCGAAGAAAACCAATCAGCAGATGAGATTGCTGAATTTTTGGGAATTAGCACTCAAACAACAAAAGCAATTTTGCAAAGCAAACCTGAGTATGCAAAGAACAAGCTCGAAAGTGGTGATAGTGTCGAAAAAACTCACATTGCAGGCGGCATTGCAAAACTTGCATACAAAACATGGAAGGAAAGCCAAAGTGGAAAATAAAAAACGGCTCTATGCAGAGACTGCATAGAGCCGGAATTTTTTACACATTCACATTGAACAAATCTGTTGATAAATACCTCTCACCTGTGTCAGGAAGAAGAACAACAATCATCTTCTTCTTATTCTCACTCTTTTTTGCAACCTCAACTGCTGCGTATAAAGCTGCACCTGATGAGATTCCAACCAAAATCCCTTCTTCTCTTGCTAAGTACCTTGACATCTCAAATGCATCATCAGATTTTACTTTTATTATCTGGTCATAAATCTTTGTGTTCAAAACCTTTGGTACAAACCCAGCACCAATTCCTTGTATCTTATGAGGTCTGGGCATCTCACCTGACAACACTGCAGACTCAAAAGGTTCAACCGCAACAATTTTCACACTTGGTTTTTTCTCTTTTAACACTTCTCCAACACCTGTAATTGTACCACCTGTGCCAACACCTGCAACAAATATGTCAACCTGACCGTTTGTATCATTCCAAATCTCAAGCGCAGTTGTTCTTCTGTGAATTTCTGGGTTTGCTAAATTTTCAAACTGCTGAGGCATAAAAGCGTTAGGAGTTGAGTTGTAAATCTCAAAAGCTTTTTCAATTGCACCTTTCATTCCCTTTTCACCAGGTGTCAAAACAATTTCTGCACCATACGCCCGAAGCAGCTTTCTTCTTTCAATGCTCATTGTCTCTGGCATGGTCAAAATGAGTTTATAGCCTTTTACAGCGCATACCATTGCAAGAGCAATACCTGTATTGCCACTTGTTGGCTCAATGATCACTGTGTCTTTGTTAATTAGTCCCCTTTTCTCAGCATCCTCAATCATTGCAAGACCTATCCTGTCTTTAACACTTCCGCCAGGATTGAAATACTCTATCTTTGCAATGATTTCTGCATCAAGTTCTTTTGAAAGCTTATTTAGCCTCACAAGCGGTGTCTTTCCAATTAACTCAGTTATATTGTTGTAAATCATTTATATACCCCCAAATCCAATCGAAATAGTCGGTTTTTATTTTATTATATAACTTTCTCATCAATATGTCAAAAAAAATTAAAAAAAGTAGTTTTATTTATTGATTTTGAGACTTTGAAATTTCCTCTCTTACAATCTCTCTTATTCTTTCTTCTGTCAAAACCTCAGACTTTGTTGCAAGATTCATCTTCTTCAATATACTTTCAACCTGTTTTGATATATACTCGTTTAGCTCTTTTTTCTGTTCTTCACCTTTTTCCATTATCTTTTGAATTACCTCTTGTACTTCATTCTTGCTAATCTCACCTTTCTCAGCAAGTTCGTTCACAACCCTTTCTACCTTTTCTTTAGATAGCGCAAATACACCAAGCCCAATGTTGATAACCTTTTCTAAAAGGTCTTTCATTTTTTTTACACCTCCATAATTTTATTTTTCTTTTCTTATAATCATCAAAAGCATGACAATAATAAGGCTAATCAATATTAATATACCCAATCTTAAAGCCCATAAATACCAAGTAGATAAAATTGTTTTATATAATGCAGGGGACAAAAGCCCCCCAACTGTCATCCCTGCAATTATTATACTCACAGACAGAAGTATAATCGAAAGTGAAAATTTATTTGCAAGCCTCTCAATTCTCTGCAGTACCTTGTCTAAATTCTTTAGCTCAATGTTTAAGATAAACTCATCATCTTCAAGCTTGTCAAGGATTGTTTCAACTTTTTTGGGCAAAAATTCAAATAAATTAAAATATGAAAATAGCACATTTAGGATATTTGTAAGTCTCAGCTTTGACAATCTACTCTTCAAAATTAGCCTGTTTACATAAGGTAAAATTGCTTCTAAGATGTTCAAATCAACCTTCAAAATTGCTATGCTATTTTCAAGAAGGCTCAGAGTTCTCCCAAGTAAAACAAGCTGCTCAGGAATTTTTAGCTTATACTTAAATGTGAGTTTGAACACGTCATTGAATATCTCCGCAATTTTAATTGAAGCAATAGGCTGGTTGATATAGTGATTAACTATACTCTCAATTTCCCTGTAAAACCTGTTAGGATCAACACCTCTGCCAATAATTCCAAGCTCTTTAAACGCTTTTATTGCCATTTTCTTGTCATTTAGAACTATTCCAAGTAACAAAGTTGAAAGGCTTTCTTTGTCTTGGCTACTGAGTCTTCCTATCATACCAAAATCTACAAACGCAATGTCATGGTCATTTGTAATTAGAATATTACCAGGGTGAGGGTCTGCGTGGAATATTCCAAGTTCAAATATTTGTGATAGGTAAAGATTTATAAGCTTTTTCCCAAGTTTTACTCTCTCATTTTGAGGAAGAGAATCAACGTCAATAGCATTTAAAGTTTTCGCTTCAATAAAGCTTGTAACCAAAACTTTATCTGATGAAAGTTCATCATAGACATCTGGAATGATAACTTCTTTGTTTGATAGAGCTTTTTTGAGTTTTTTCATATTGCTCTGTTCAAACCTAAAATCAATCTCATGCAAAAGGACATTTGCAAGCTCATTTACAATCTCAGAAAAGCTTATAATACTTTTAACTGGTGAGTACCTGTCTAAAATAGATGCAAGCTTTCTCAATATCTCTATATCAGTTTTTACTTCATTGTCAATATTTGGTCTTCTTACTTTAATGGCCACTTTTTGACCATTTACATATCCGATGTGAACCTGCCCAATTGACGCTGTTGCAATTGGCTCTTTTTCAATGTATTCGAACTTTTCAAGCAAATTTTCCTCTTTTAATACATTTTTTACTTCTTCAAAAGAAAAGGGCTTTACATTTTCTTGTAATTTTTTTAGCTCCACAATAATGTCTTCTGGAACCAAATCTGGTCTGTTTGCAAGAAGCTGGCCCATCTTGATAAATGTTGTGCCAAGCTCCTCTAAAGCGTTTTTTAGTCTTTGGCCTCTGTTTATCCTATTTTCAGAAAATCTTTTAAATCGCACAAGTGGAGTGCTGCTGAACACATATCCAAAGCCATGTTTTATAAACACATTAGTGATATATTTTAACCTATTGATTCTTCTTTTTCTTGCGTTTGCCAACAAACTCACTCCATTAAAATCTTTTCAACCTCTTCACGTGACTTTGCAGAAATTAACTTCTCAAAATCTTGCTCATACAAAATCTTTACGTTTAGCTCTTGGGCTTTTGTAAGTTTGCTGCCAGGGTCCTCACCAACAATCACAGCAGTAGTCTTCTTAGAGACACTTTCACTCACTCTTGCACCCAAAGACTCTAAAATCTCTTTTGCTTGGCTTCTTGAGTACTTTGAAAGAGCACCTGTTAGCACAAATGTATATCCTTTTAAAAGGTCTGACTTTGCTTTCTTCTCAGCTACAGTATTAACCCCTGCTTTTTTGAGCCTTTCAATTAGGTGCTTAGTTTGATCTTGACGGAAAAAGGTCACAACACTTTTTGCCATCTTCTCACCAAAGTCAGGAAGTTTAAGAAGTTCTTCTTCAGTAATTGTAAAAAGGTCGTCAATTGAGGATATATGCTCTGCTAATGTCTTTGCAGCCTTTTGCCCAATGTGTCTTATACCCAGGGCAAATATTAGTCTGTCAAGAGGCCGTTTTTTAGATGCTTCTATAGCCTTTAATAAGTTGTTTGTAGATTTAACTCCAAATCTTTCAAGATTTACCAAATTATCAAATGTCAAATCATAAATATCAGCAGGTGTCTTGATTAAACCCCTTTCAAATAGATTTTTTACTATCATCTCGCCCATGCCAGCAATGTCCATCGCATCACGCGATACAAAGTGCAAAATTAACCTATAGCTCTTTGCAGGACACTCAACACCTGTGCATCTGTATGCAACCTCATCTTCAAACTTTATAACATCTGCTCCGCACACAGGACATTTTTTTGGCATCTCAAAAATCCTTTCATTTCCTGTGCGCTTTGAAAACACAACCTCAACAACCTCTGGTATTATTTCCGCAGCTTTTTGAACTATTACTGTGTCACCAATTCTGATATCCTTTTGCCTTATATAGTCCATATTGTGAAGGGTTGCACGGGACACAACCGACCCTGATATTCTAACAGGTTCAAGTACTGCAGTTGGAGTGAGAATACCTGTGCGACCTACATTTACTTCAATGTCTATAAGCTTTGTCTCTTTTTTCTCTGGCGGGAATTTGTAAGCAACTGCCCATCTTGGCGACTTTGCAGTTGAGCCTGCCACATCACGCAGGGCTAATTGATTTAACTTCACAACAGCACCGTCTATCTCAAAAGGAAGCAACCCCCTTTTCTCTTCTACCTTTTTGATCGCCTCATATGCCTCTTTTATGTTGCTACAAACAACATAGTCAGGTGAAACTTTAAATCCTAAATATTTTAGATACCTTAGCGCCTCATCGTGAGTTTTGAGTTCTTTTTCACACCATTGAACATTGAAAACAAATATATCAAGCTTTCTCTGTGCCGTTATTCTGGGGTCAAGCTGGCGAAGCGACCCTGCTGCGGCATTTCGTGGGTTTGCAAAAAGCGGCTCTTCATTTTCTTCTCTTTCTTGATTAAGCTTGATAAACTCGTCTTTCGGCATAAATACCTCGCCACGCACAACTATGTTTATATCATCTTTAAGTTTTAATGGAATTGACCTAATTGTTTTTAGGTTTTCAGTAACATCTTCACCTACATTGCCATCGCCGCGTGTTGCGCCTCTTACAAAAAGACCATTTTCATACTCAAGCGCAACAGAAAGCCCGTCAATCTTGTATTCAACAACATAATTGAAATCATCTGTACCAAGAAGTTCTCTCAGTCTCCTATCAAAGTCATAAAGCTCCCCTTCACTGAACACATTCGAAAGTGACAAAAGCGGTACCCTGTGAACCACCTCTTTAAACCCTTCTTTTACCTTGCCACCAACCCTTTGTGTGGGGGAGTCAGGAAAGATATATTCTGGATACTGTTTTTCAAGCTCAACAAGCTCCCTGTAGAGCATATCATATTCATAGTCGCTTATCTCTGGATTGTCTTCAACATAGTACTTATAATCGTGATAATTTATAAGGTCAACAAGCTCTCGAATCCTCTTTTTAATAAACTCACTCATACACTTCCCACCCTCTTTTTTGGTTTAATTCTACTTCAGTAAATCTTAGCATAACTTGTATTTACTTGTGATTTGTATATTTTTAATTTATCCTTTTTATCAAATTTGTCAAAGAGCTCAAAAACTATGTCAATAAAAACCTTTTCACTCTCATAATGACCAATCTCAATTGTACTAAGTCCAAGCGACCTTGCTAAAAGTATCCCATGATGCCCTATCTCACCAGAAATGAAACAGTCAGCACCTTTAAAATAAACATCCTTTATAAAATCCTTGCCAGAGCCACTAACAATTGCAATCTTCTTAAACTGATTTTTTACAAGACTTGCTTTTACAAATGAGAGATTAAGTTTTTCTTTCAATTCCTTTATAAGATTTTCAGCTTCAATACTCCTTTGTCCAATAACACCTATACACTCATACGAAATCTCATTTTCAAGCCTGTATATATCATACGCAACCTCCTCATACGGATGGGCTTTTAGCATGGCTTTTATCACTTTTTGGAGCTTCTCCTCTGGAACAATGCTCTCAAGCCTTACCTCGTCCACCCTCTCAAGCTCGCCAATCTTTCCTACAAAAGGATTTGCACCCTCCTGCGGCTTAAAACAACCTTGCCCTTCAACTGCAAAAAAGCAGTGGCTATACTTTCCTACAAAACCAGCACCCTCTTGTGCCATTGCTTCTAATACTTCATCTTTGTAATCTGAGGGAACATACACAACAATCTTAAAATACCCATTCTTTTGTTTTACACTCAAACCTTCTATATTCTCAAGGTTTAATAGCTTTGCAAGATAAAAATTTATACCATGCTTTGAGACATCTGCATTTGTGTGAAAAGATAAAATAGCTATATCATTTTTTATAGTATCTATTATTAATCTTCCCTCAGGTGTGTCATCTTTAATTGATTTTAACCCCTGAAAGATTAAAGGATGATGTGAGATAACGAGTCTCACCCCAAGGTCTTTTGCCTCATTTAAAACATCCTCTGTGACATCAACACAAATCAATATTGAGTCTACCTTTGCTGAAAAACTCCCCACCTGAAGCCCTACATTGTCCCAATCATATGAGAGTTTCTTAGGAAAGTAGTTTTCCAAAAACGTTGCAATTTCTTGGATGCTTACCATTCATTTAAAACCTCCTCAATCATCTCTAAGACCTTTTTTTCTTCCGAAAAATCTTTTTTATTTTCTTTCTTCATCTCTGCTATTTTTTTCAGTTTCTCTTTTTTTCTCAAAAGATATTCTAATGATTCCTCACTTTTATTGTGAACGTGTCTTCCTACATATACGTCAATCTCCGAATATTCAATATTAAATGACTTTTCTGTTTTCATTATTACGTAGAATCTTTCTTTATCATTTACAACAAATTCCTCTTTTATATCAAATCCATTTTCAAAAAGCCATCTTCTTAAAAGTTCTATATCCTTCATGGGCTGCAAAATGAGCTTTGTGTTTTTAACCTTGTCTTTAGCAGAAGACAAAATATTTGAGATTGTCTCTCCACCCATTCCAGCAATAACAGCTTGGTCAACTGGCTCTCTAATCGGTTCAAATCCGTTTCCCACGAAAAACTCTATTTTATTAAAAACTCCTTCTTTTTTTGAAAGTTCTATTGCTTTTTGAAGAGGTTTTTGATTTATATCAACTGCAAATACCCTCAATGCAAGCCCTCTTTTTATTGCCTCAACAGCAACATAGCCATGGTCACAGCCAATGTCAGCAAGCGTGGTGCACTTTTCTAAAATTTTCAAAATTGCTTCTATTCGTTTTGAATACACCTGTGCTCTTTCCTTCTTTTCATGTTTTAAAAATTTTTCTAATAACAATTATAGTTTTTGTAAATAATAATATCAAACTTTTGTTAAAAAAGAAGATGACTAAAAAATGAAAAAACTTAAGGATTTTGAAAGCGAAAGAGAAACATTCCAGAATTTTCTTCATGTAAACAAAGGAAGTTTGCAAGATGAACTTACAACCACCATCGAAAAACAAAACCAGTCAATTTTTAAAAAATTAGAAGAAAAAAAGAGGTTGTGATATTTTACACAACCTCTTTGCTCTTCTCTTCACTTTTTATCAAATCTTCAATGTAAAGTCTTGCTAAAAGGTAGCAAATTGTAGACTCTGCACCTTGGTTTTGATTTATTCCATCTTCTTCAATTCCATCTCTACACCCGCCAGTTTTTTCATCGTACAAAGGCTGTTTGTGGACATTTTCGCCCAAAAACCATCTAAACGCTTTTAGTGCTTTTTCTTTGTACTCTTTATCTTCAGTAATCTTATACGCCTCTGTATACGCAAGTACACAGTCACATGCATCTATTGGCTGCTCATCGAAGTATGAACGCTCTTTCCCCTTTTCATACCAGCCTCTGTTACCAATCACACGCAAAATTCCATTTTCAAATAAAATGGTTGTAAGAAAATCAAGTGACTCTTTTGCAACCTTTAGATACTTTTCTTTTTCGGTTACCGCAAATGCCCTGAAAAGTGCATAAGGAATGATCGCGTTTGCATATGTGAGTTTGTCAGAAAACCATTTCCAATTTTCATCGGAATGTTTTCTGTAAAGGTTAAGAAGTTTTTCAGAGAGGACTTCTAAGTACATCTTTGCCTCATTTGAAAATTCTTTAATGTCATGCAGCATAGACAGAGCTATGATCGCGTATGCCATACTGATAGGATGCTTTAATTCAAGGACATTTCTGAGCGAGCGCTTTAACATTACATATGAGAGCTCTTTTATGCTGCTGTCAAGCACATCAGAAGAATAGACATAAGAGAGGGCTATGAGTGACCTTGCAAAACAGTCCTCTGTTCCCTTTTCGTCAATAAACACCCTTGAGTAGTTCATAAAGTTTCTGAAATATCCATCGTCAGTATAGCTATTATACAAAAATGCCATGTATCTGTAAACCAAATCTAAATATGCCTTGTCACCTGTCTTTTCAAAAAGCCTGAGTGCAACAATTAAAGCTCGTGCGTTGTCATCTGTTGTATATCCTTCTTTGTAGTTTGGAACAGAGAATTTTGCATGCTGCAAAATACCAGTTGAATCTGTCATTCTAAACAGGTGCTTTGTGTTTAACGAAGGTAGGACAAGGCGTTTCATACCTTTCTTCATGCTATCACCCCAACCTTCTTATTAAGCTGTACTACATCGTAGAATATATCAATCATCCTTTTTGCAACATTGTGCCAGTACATCTCTTTTCCAATCTCCAACGTCTTTTTCTCAATCTCTTTCCTGAGGTTTTCATCCCTCAAGAGGGTTATGATAGCATCTGCAATAGAGTGAGCATCTTCAAATTCAACCAGCATTCCTCTTCCGTCAGAGAGCATCTCTTGTGCGTAAGTGTATGGTGTTGATACTATTGCCTTGCCGCTGCCAATTGCATATGCCAGTGTCCCTGATACCGCCTGCTCCCTCCCTATGTAAGGAGTGAGGTAGATATCGGATAGGCGCAGGTATTCCATTATCTCTCTTTTTGTAAGATACTTGTCAACAAATATCACATTGTTTTCTAATTTTAATTCTCTTACCAAATTTACAAGCTTGTCTCTGTACTCTTCACCTTTGAGCCTCTTTATATTTGGATGTGTCTGACCCAAAATCAAATACACTGTATCCGGAAATTCCCTTCTTACTTTGTCCATAGCTTGTATAGCATACTCCAAACCCTTGCCGGGACTAATTAATCCAAATGTGCTTATAACCCTTTTCCCACCAAGATTGTATTTTCTTTTTAAGGTTTCTTTATCTTCTAAGTCCATATATGGTACTCCATGGTGAACTATCTCTATCTTCTCCTCTTCAATGTCGTATACATCCGTCAATATCTCTTTTGTTGTCTTTGCCATAGTTATTACCTTGTAGCTTGCATCAGCAAGTTTTTTGAGTATCTCAAATTGTTTTGCTGTTGGATTTTTCAAAACTGTGTGGAATGTTGTAATGATTGGCTTTTTGATAAGCTTTACAAATGGAACTATATAGTCCCCATCCTCCCCACCAAATATACCATACTCATGCTCAATTATAACAACATCAATATCTGACACATTAATTAAATTAGCAGCTTTTACATAATTAGAAAATTTATCTTGATTTATATCATACAAAACTCTATTGTCATAAAGATGTTTGTCCTTGCTAAGTGCAATTACATAACAATGTCTTACATCATTATATTTTTCAATTGCATTTACCAAATCTTGTGTAAATGTGGCAATACCACATTCTCTTGGGGGATAAGTGCTTACAAAAACTGGTTTGATAGACACTTTAATCCCTCCCTTTTCAATAATTTTAATTACTAAAAGGACATAATTATTTTTCCCTATTTATCTTGCACTATACCTTTTTATTCTGCCTTCTGGAAAACCGCGAACGACATGGAGTTTAGACTTTATACCCTGACTTGTTTTACTTTGACCTTCCTTGATTTTCATTATAAATATCTGCGAATTTTTGTCAAGTTGATATTAACTCGATTTTTTGCAATTTTTAGCTTTTAGCAATTATTTAATAAGATTTTCAGCCGTAATACTAATTATAGCTTTAATTTTCTTCAAAATTCTTATTTATGTATTTTTGTATCAATAATACCATTTATTTTCTTATAAATTTCTGTTGACAAAATAATGAAAGTGGGTATAATAAATAAGTGATAGGGGTATATGGTATACGGAGGGTTGAAAAATGGATGAGCTTTATAAAGAAAAAGAAAATCTGCTTTTGAGACTTCGCAAAATTGAAGGACAAATAAAGGGTATCCAGAAGATGATTGAAAATGACAAGTCGTGTAATGAGGTTTTAACTCAAATAGCAGCTGTCAAGGCTGCACTCAACAAGGTAGGTGCAATTATTCTTGAAAAGTATTCAAAGTCATGTATTGCTGAGTACAAAAACACCGAAAATGAAAAAAGCATTGATGAGCTGATAGAAACCTTACTAAGGTTTATCAAATAAATAAAAATGGGTATATATAAAAATTGAAAGGAGCTGTGATAAAGATGGCAAACAACATTGTAACTTTAACAAGCGAAAACTTTGAAAGGGAAGTATTACAATCGGATATCCCTGTAGTTGTTGATTTTTGGGCTGCATGGTGTGGACCATGCAGAATGGTTGCGCCTGTTATTGAAGAACTCGCTCAAGAGTATGCTGGCAAAGTCAAGTTCGCAAAATTAAATGTTGATGACTATGGCGATATTGCATATGCATTTAGAATTATGAGTATACCAACTATCATGCTCTTTAAAAATGGTCAAGCTGTTGACAAGATAATTGGTGCAAGACCAAAGAGTGATTTTGTAAACTTCATAAACAGAAACTTATAAAGACCTCAAAAATGGCAGCACTATTAAAGTGCTGCCATTTGTTTTTTGCTTTTGTTTTGAAAAAATTTTAGTAAGTAAGCGTAACCTCTGCTTTTATTTCTATTGTCCCTGCTTGTACTTGTGAAGATGACGCTGAAAGTGCCATCTCCTGAGTCTTGTATACAATTGGTGGTGCGTTTACATAGGTATTTTCGTTCACAATTCTTGGTTTTCCTAAACTAACCCCAAGCCCTTTTGCCAGAACATTTGCTTTTTCTTTTGCATTTTCAAGTGCCTTTGCAAGGGCTTGATTATAATATGCTCCTACGTTTGAAATGTCAAATCGCAGATCAGAAAAAGTATTTGCGCCGTTTTTAAATGCAATGTCAACAACTTTCCCTACCTGGGATATATTTCTCACTGTGACTGTCAGGTCTGTTGATGCATAAAAACCAATTATCTTTGATGCGTTGTCGTCCTTGTTATATGAGTATTTTGGGTAAACGCTAATTCTAAGTGTCTTTATATCCTTTGAATCAATGCCAAGTTTTTTTATTGCATCTATTATTTTGTTTATCTTTGAAGATGTTTTGGAATAAGCAGCATCTGCACTAATATCTTCACTCAAAACACCAAACGTCACAACTGCAATGTCAGGCTCTGCAAAAACTGAAGCTACTCCTTTAACATTTATCTCTGTCTTTGACTGAGATGCTGGAGCTGACGAGGCTTCAGCTCTCCATAGAGAAAATATAAAGGCGTTTACAAACAATAGACCAATTACTATTAGCATTACCTTTAATCTTTTTGTTTTCACTAAAATCCCTCCTAAATAAAAATAATAAAATTCTTTTCACACTGTTTTCTAAACATTATAACGCCTCCACTTTGGTAAATGTTGCGTTTACTTTTTAAAATCTATCCAAAAAGCCTTTTAAACTGCAAAGGGGTAATGCCCTCTAATTTTTTGAACATGTAGCAAAAATAGCTTGGATTTTTAAAACCAACTTCATAGCAAACCTCTTTTATTTGAATTGAGCTTTGCCTCATCAAAAGTTCTTTTGCCTTTTGAATTCTAACCCTTATTAAGTACTCATAAGGAGTTGTTTGAAATGTTTTTTTAAATACTGTGCACAGATGCTGTGGCGAAAGATTTACTATGCTTGATATCTCATCAAGGGAAATAGTTTTTTTATAGTTTTCTTCAATGTACTGAAGTACTGGTAAAAGCTTTAAATAGTTATTTTCAAAGTTTTTTTCAATCTTATTTTGAAGGTTTAAAAACATGTGAAGAATAAAGCTGTAGATAAGCTGAGAGCATTCAATTGACACAATGTAATTATAGACACTTGCTTTGTTCGATATTGCTTCTAACATTCCTTCCAAGTACTTTTTGTTTGTGAGCTTGAATATTTCAAAAGGTCTTATTCCCATTGTTTTGAGAATTGTTTCTGATGCAGGTCCATTAAAAGTAAGCCAAATGGTCGACCACTTAGATGTTGCTGCAAAATACTCATGGGCAATGCCTGGATACAAGAAAAAGGCTGTATTCTCATCAACTAAGTACTTTTGCCCATCAACAATCAAATATCCATTTCCTTCTAATGTATGCAAATAATGATAATCAGGATGCCCATTTTTTCTTATAACATGTTCTTGGTATTCATTAGAACCAACGCTTTTGAGATAGATTGGAAGCCCTTTTTCAAGTGATGTATTGACAATAAAACAGGTTTTCATAGCAAAAGTCTATCACCTTTCTTGTCAAATAAAATCTCTATCTCATATTATATTAGCCAAGAGCAACAAAAATGGACCCGATAGCGATAAGCAAAACTCCTAAGCCTGTATAAAACGAAATCTTCTCTCCAAGAAAAATTGCAGCAAGCACTATTGCAAACACAACAGAAAGCCTGTCAATTGGTGCAACCTGCTGAACCTTTCCATTTTTGAGAGCCAAAAAGTAAAATAGCCATGACAGTGCCCCTGCAACACCACTTAAAACGATAAACAAAATAGCCTTTTTGCTTGCCAATATTTCTCCTATTTTGTTTAGCCTACCTTGAAATATGATTACTAAAACTAGAAATAAGGCCATAATGACCGCTCTTATTGCTGTTGCCACGTTTGTGTCAAGATTTTTAAGACCAATCTTGCCAAAGATTGCAACAAGAGAGGCAAACAGAGCTGATAAAAGTCCAAATATGAGCCACAAATAGTTCATAATCTTTTCCCTCCAATATCAAAGATGTATAACTAATTACATTTTAGACAATAATCAAAATGATATCAATTACAACTTAAAGAAAGGGTTGATAAAAATTGAAACAGACAGTTGATGTTTTATCTCAAATAGCTCAACTGAAAGAGGTTGATTACAAAAATACCTTGATGATAACATCATTGATAGAGGTTCTTGTCGACAAGGGTATTATCGCCAGGAAAGAGGTGTTTGAAAAGTCAATATTCTTAGATAGGCTTGTTGAAAGTGAAGCCAAGAGAAGAAATGAAAAGGGCACTTAAAAATGTGCTCTTTTTTTATTTCAAGTTTTAATTTTTTATTATACATTGATGACAAAACACAATATTTTTGTGGTATTATTAAAATATATCGCACACTTTAGAAAGGGGAAATGGAGCATTGAAAGGTACAGTAGTTCTAACATGGCTTGAAACAATTGGAAATATATGGGGAGACGATGTAAAAAGATATGCTGAGAAGGGAATAGGTTTAGATGATTCAACCATAATTTCTCCGACAGATGACATTGATGATAGTTTAGTTCACAAGATGATCGAAAGGGCATGTGAAAAGGCAAACATTTTGCCTCAGCAGATGTGGAGAGAGATTGGAAAAAACAATATAAAAACGTTTAGCAAATGGTTTCCGTCATATTTCCAGAGGCTCTCTTTAAAAGGCTTTTTAGAGTATATGGACGATGTACACTCTCAGCTCACTCGCATGATAAAAGGAGCAAATCCCCCACGCATTTTGTTTGAAGAAATCTCAGCAAATGAAGCATACATAACATATGTCTCAAAGCGTGGTTTTTATGACTACTTTTTGGGACTTTTAGAAGGAAGTGCTGCGTTTTTTAATGAAAAATTGGATTTTGAAGAAATTGAGCGTTTTAAGGACGAAGAAGGTTTTTATCATTTAAAAATAAGAATCAGATTTGAAAAGACAAACCGAAAGGTTAAAAAAGCACAATTTAATATAATTGCAGGGTTAGGATTTATAAGGTCATTAGAGTTTAAGATTTCCATCTTTTCTACAATAGCTGTAATTATCTTAAGTTTTCTCTTTGATCCCAACAAAGAAGAATACGCAAATCATCTTCTTATGGCTGGACTTACCTTCATTACAACATTCATTGCCGCATTTTTCATCCTACGACCTCTAAAGCCTATAAAAGATGAGCTCAGCTCTCTTAAAAACCTTGATTTTAGTGGCTCACTTTTCATAAAGACAAATGACAAGCTTGAAGACTTTTCAAAGATTGTCGCAATAACAAAGTCTTCTATCAAAAAGGATTTGCTTTTGCTAAAAGGTGGAAGTGATGAGATTTATAACTTTTCAAAAAACATCAAAGAGATTGCTGATAAGATGAAAAATCTTTCAGACTCTGTTTCTGGAATTGTAAATGACGTGGCCCAAGGTGCTGTTCATCAGGCAGAGGAAATCGAAAAAGCTGTTACCATTTTAAATGAAAATATAGAAAATTTAAAGTCAATTGTATCTCAACAAATTCAAACAAAAGATGTCCTTGCTGATGTAAACCAGACGCTTAACAATTCAGGCAAAGATATTTTAAGTGCTGCAAAAGACATCAATCTTCTTTCTACAGAGTTTTCTGAGATAGTTCAAAAAGGTTCAAAGCTATCTGAAGAAGCTAATGAGGTTATGAAGATTACATCAACTGTTGCTGAGATTTCAAATCAGATAAATATGCTTGCGCTAAATGCATCAATTGAGGCAGCAAGGGCAGGAAATGTTGGTGTTGGGTTTGCGGTTGTGGCAGACGAAATCAGAAAACTTGCAGACAGTACAATGTCTTTTGCTAAGACAATCAACAAGAGTTTAAAGACATTTGTAGAAGAGGTTGAAATGCTTTCTACTACTTTAACACAGCAGTTTGAAAAGCTTGTTAAAAGTGAATCCACTTTGAATGAGGTTGTGAATAAGAACAGCCAAAATATCGAGAGAATATCTAACGTGGTTGAGACTTTAATTTCTCAGATAGAAACCTTGTCTTCTGAGGCAGAAAGGATTTCTTCTGTCTTTGAAACAATTACCTCACTTTCTGCAATCTCACAAGAAAACTCGGCATCAGCTCAGGAGATGGCAGCTTCAATCTCTATGTACGCAGAGAGCATCAAAGACCTTTTGACAAAAGTAGCCGACCTTGAGAATCTTTCAAATGTATTTAAAGAAGAGCTTTCAAAATACCGATTATAAATTTAAAGGGAGGGATTTTTAAAATGTGCCAAACTTTTATTGTTGCTATTTTGGTTGACAACAGGCTCCATGATGCTCCAAAACTACAAGAAATTTTGACAAAACATGGCTGCTTAATCAAAACAAGACTTGGTATACATGAAGCTGGCAGCGACAGCTGTTCAAATCAAGGACTTATTATTCTTCACATGCAGGCAAAAGAAGAGGAGATAAAAGCTTTTGAAAGTGACATTAAAACTTTAGAACATGTAAAACTTCAGATGATGAAATTAGAATGTTAAAAGAAATTTTGGATATAGGTGAAAGAGAAAGATGAATATTCCAAACGTAAATGAGATAATAGCCCAAAAGTTTGAAGAGATTGCTGTGAGGATTGCAAACAATAATAATCTGCCACAGAGTTTTAAAACCATTTTCCAAAATAGTTTTACAGCTTCTATAAATAAAGATGTAGCAATTACCACCTATCAGCAGCTATCAAACGTTGAAAGTACAAAGGCCTTGCAAAACCAAAGCTTTGCAAATAAAGTCTATGAACTTGAAAAGTCAAGTTATACACCTTTTAATTTATTTACAAATCTTAGCAAAAGTGAAATAATAAGCATTGCAACAAAAAAGGCAAAAGAGTATGGACTTGCGCCGAGCTTAGTTTTGAGTGTAATTGAAGCAGAGTCTGGTTTTAGACAAGATGTAATATCAAAAGCTGGGGCAATTGGACTTATGCAGCTCATGCCAGAAACTGCAAAAGCGCTTGGTGTTAACCCCTATGACCCAATTGAAAATTTAGATGGTGGAATAAGATATCTAAAAGAAAAGCTTGAACAATTCGGAGGTAATATTGAACTTGCACTTGCAGCATATAATGCAGGACCTGCAAATGTCATAAAGTATGGCGGTATCCCACCTTTTGATGAAACTGTAGAGTATGTTCAAAAAGTGCTTTTGCTATCCCAGAAATATAGAGTGTATGATGTATAAAACCCCTCTTGTTTTGAGCATATTAATTGTAAGAGGGGTGTGATGAGTAATATGAGAACAAGAAAGCTTTATAATAGGCACAAAGAAATGTATAACATGCTAAAGCGCAAGAAAAATATGCTAAAAATGCTTGGAATGTATCTAACTGGACTTTGCAAAGGTATGATGTTAGGAATACTCATTGGAAAGAAGTTAAAAAGGGACTGAAAAAAGTGGGAAATTAGGTAGGCTGTTTTGCTTTTGCTGTTTGAGCAAAGCAGCCTTTTTATTTTACCAAGAATTTATTTTTTACATAGATTGATTTTCCTTTTGATTTGTTCTATACTCTTTACTTGTAAATAAATTCTTTTACACAAAAGTTTTTATAGGAGGCAAAAAATTAAGATGCGACTTGGAATTGTTGGACTTCCGAATGTGGGCAAAAGCACCCTTTTTAATGCAATTACAAAAGCTGGTGCAGAGGCAGCAAACTATCCATTCTGTACAATTGAGCCAAATGTTGGAGTTGTGGCTGTACCTGATGAGAGACTTGAAGTTTTGGCAAAGATATATAATCCCGAAAAGGTAACACCTGCATTTATTGAGTTTGTCGACATTGCAGGGCTTGTAAAAGGCGCAAGCAAGGGCGAAGGTCTTGGCAACAAGTTTTTGTCTCATATAAGAGAGGTTGATGCAATAGTTCATGTGGTAAGATGTTTTGATGACTCTGAGATAGTACATGTTGAAGGAAGTGTTGACCCAAAAAGAGATATCGAGACAATTAATTTAGAGCTAATCTTTGCCGACTTGGAGGTCTTAGAAAGACGCCTTGAAAAAACTCGGAAACTTGCAAAAAACAGCAAAGAAGCAGCCCATGAGCTTGAAATCTTAGAGAAGATATATTCTACTTTGGAAAGTGGCAAAATGGCGCGTACTTTGAAGTTTGATGATGAGGAAGATTTAAAGTTTGTAAACTCTTTAAACCTCCTTACATTCAAGCCCACAATATATGCTGCGAATATA
Organism: Caldicellulosiruptor sp. F32; assembly: GCF_000404025.1. Taxonomy (NCBI): domain Bacteria; kingdom Bacillati; phylum Bacillota; order Caldicellulosiruptorales; family Caldicellulosiruptoraceae; genus Caldicellulosiruptor; species Caldicellulosiruptor sp. F32. Next base: position 19,626 of record NZ_APGP01000085.1, on the reverse strand, counting down.
TCTGAAAAAGACATTGGAAAAGAAAATGAATATGTAAAAGTTGTAAAAGAAATTGCCGCACAAGAAGGCTCAGAGGTAATTGTTATCTGTGCAAAGTTAGAAGAAGAGATTGCAGCTCTGCCAGATGAAGAAAAGAAGGAATTCTTAAAAGAGCTGGGAATTGAAAAATCAGGACTTGACAATTTAATCCAGGCAGGGTATAGACTTTTAGGGCTCATTTCTTTCCTAACAGCTGGTGAAAAGGAAGTAAGGGCTTGGACAATCAAAAAAGGCACAAAAGCTCCACAGGCAGCAGGCAAGATTCATAGCGATTTTGAAAGAGGGTTTATCAGGGCTGAGGTTGTTCCGTTTGACGTATTAGTTGAATGCGGCGGATTTGCTCAGGCAAAGGAAAAGGGACTTGTACGCTCAGAGGGCAAGGATTATGTTATGCAGGACGGCGATGTTGTAATTTTCAGATTCAATGTGTAAATGAAAGAAAACATATTTAAAGGGGCTGGCGATTATTTACCCAAGTTGTCGGCAATCGCCAGCCCTTTTTTGAAACTTTATTCTGTCAATTTTTTGATGTCTTCAAACTCTAATTTTAGCCTTTTTATGTCTTTATACGAGCTAATTTTTAACCTAAGTGGCACTTCTTTCATATTTTCTTGTTTTCTTTCCATCTCTATGCGCTTTAGCTCAACATATCGAACACCTATTGTAGATGTCCATCTGAATACTGCATCTACTACATCTTCAAAACTTTCACTTTTCACAATTACCCCAAGCTTATACGCAGGTCTTCCTTTTTTCATATAAATGGGAGTAAAATACACATCTAATGCACCAGCTTGCATTATCTTCTCAAGAGCAAGCGACAACTCCTCACCTGACATGTCATCAATGTTAGCAAATATTTCAAAGTATTCGCTATCCAAGTTTAGTTTTTTTTTCCTATGATTGCTCTTACTATATTAGGAATGGGAAGGTCTTTTGTTCCACTGCCATACCCAATTTTTTCTATTTGCATCCTTGGCATGTTCGCAAAACCGTTTGAAATTGCTGCTGCAATCCCTATACCAGTCGGAGTTATCAGCTCAGTACCAATATCTATAGTTGCAATTGGAATACCATTTTGTCTTGCTATCTCCAAAACAGCAGGTGCCGGCACAGGGATTATTCCATGCATTGATTTTGTAAACCCTCTTCCATCAGATAGTGGTGAGAACAAAACCTCTTGAGGCTTTAAATACTCAATACAAAGTGAAAATGCAACAATATCCACAATTGAATCGTCAGCGCCTACCTCATGAAATGCAATCTCTTCAATGTCCATACCGTGAACAGTTGCTTCGGCCTTTGCAATCTTTTCAAAAATTCTGATTGACAAATCTTTTACAGCTTCTGGCAGCTTACTTTCTTGTAAAAGCTTTTTGATATCTTTAAAGGTTCTATGATGATGGTGAGCATAATCATCGTGATGATGCTGCAAAACATTTACAACAAAATTTTGGGCTTTAATACCGTTCACCATTTTTTCTTTAAGGTCTATTTCAACATCAAGCCCAAGCAAAGCTATATTTGACTTTATATACTCAAAATCAACTCCCGCATCAATCAAAGAGCCAACCAGCATATCACCAGCAATTCCAGATGGTGCATCAAAATAGATAACCATAGTTTTCTCAAATCCCCTCTTTCAAAATTTTACAAATTTTCGTTTGCCAAAGAGTTTATCATATGCGCAACAACTGCCGCACCAAACCCGTTGTCAATGTTGACAACCGCAACACCATTTGCACACGAGTTTAGCATGGTAAGAAGCGCTGAAAGTCCTTTAAAGTTTGCTCCATACCCCACAGATGTTGGCACAGCAATCACAGGCCTTGACACAAGCCCAGCAACAACAGATGCAAGCGCACCTTCCATTCCAGCAACTGCAATAATCACGTTTGCCGACTGAATCTCATTAAGATGAGAAAATAGCCTGTGAATTCCTGCAACACCAACATCATATACTCTTTTTACATTATTCCCCAAAATCTCTAAAATAACTGCTGCCTCTTCAGCAACTTTCAGGTCAGCAGTTCCAGCAGACACAACTGCTACATGGCCTTTGGGGTTCTTCTTTACCTCAACCCTTTTTGCACAGACAATCCTTGCAACTTCATAATAGACTATATCCTCTTTTAGGTTTTCTTTTAGATATTCATAAAGTTCCTTGCTCGCACGTGTACCGATAATATTTACCTCTCCCTTTTCAATCATCCTTTCAAAAATCTTCAAAACTTGCTGCTCAGTTTTCCCTTCACAAAAAACCACTTCAGACATACCTTGGCGAATCTTTCTGTGATGGTCTATCTTTGCAAAGTCTATATCTTCAAATGGAAGTCTGGAAAGTATCTTGAGAGCTTCGTCAATAGATAGTTTATCTTCTTTTACATCTTCTAATATCTTTCTTATATCCATAGCCTTCTCTCCATTTTAATCTTTTTATTTCTGGTTCATACTTCCCATCCTATAACCAGACAGGTCAAGTGTGACAAACTTAAATCCAAGATCTTTGATTTTGTTTGAAATATCTTTTATCAGCTCTAAATCAAAAAATCTTGGAAACTCCTCAAAATCAACTTCAATTCTGGCAATATCGCCATGGTGCCTAACTCGTACTTGTTTGAAGCCTTTTTCAAGCAAAACTTCTTCTGCCTTTTCAATCATCTCAAGTTTTTGCAAGGTCACTTGGCTACCATAGGGTATACGGGTAACTAAACACGCCATTGATGGCTTATCAAAAGTAGGAAGACCAAATTCTTTTGACAAAAATCTTATCTCATCCTTGGTAAATCCAACCTCCAATAAAGGACTTTTTATGTTCTCTTCTTCTAAGGCTTTTCTTCCGGGCCGAAAATCTTTTAAGTCATCTATGTTTGAGCCTTCAACTATTTGGTTTATCTTCAGATCTTCTTTTAACTCTTTCAGTTTTTTTATCAAGTCCTTTTTACAATAATAGCACCTGAACATGTCATTTTTTAAAAAATCCTCATTGGCAAATATATCCCTCTCAAGCACAATTAGTTTTGCTCCTATAGAACCAGCAAGTTTTTCTGCTTCTTGCTTTTCTCTTTTGGGACTTAAGGCAGAGCTTGAAAAAACAGCAACGCAATTTTCGCCCAAAACATCATGGCAGACTTTTAATAAAAATGTAGAATCAACTCCCCCTGAAAACGCGACAAGTACGCTCTTGTATGACTGTAAAAGATCTTTTAATTTCTCAAGTTTCTCATAAGAAAGCTTTGGATCAAGCATTTATTCAAAACCTTCCTTTTTATTCTTTATTCAATATAATCGCAAATGTTGCTTTAAAAATATCATTTGGTTTTAAATAATAGTACTTGTTTTGAAGATATCCTTCATGCTCTCCCATCCACGGTTCTATGCAAACAAAATCGTAGTCTTTTAAAGACCACACGACAATGTTTTTAAAGCTTTTGTCTTTTACGAGTAAAAGCTTTTTGTCCTTGTCAAGAGTAAACTCAATGCTCTTGCTTCCAACATCAAAAAAATCAAGGTTAATCTCAGGTTTTGAAAAGTCAAGTTCTTTGAAATTTCCAAGGTCAACAAATTTCTTCTCAACATCATCAAAACATTTCTCGCAGTCAAGCTTAAGGGTAAACTCATCCTTGTTACACAGAAAATATGGATGAAACCCTGCATAAAATGGCAACTCGTCTCTGTCGTTGTTTTTTACAATCATCTCAACTCCAAAAATTTCATCGTTTATTGTGTACTTGATGAAAAGTTCAAAGTCATATGGATAAAATGTTTTTGTGAAGCCACTACTTGAAAGCTTTAATACTACCCCATTTTGAGAAAGCTCATCTATATAACCTACAACTTCCCAAGCAGTATCTCGTGCAAACCCGTGATTCTTCATTGGATATTCTTGACCTTTGAATGTAATTTTGCCGTCCACAACCCTTCCACATATAGGAAATAGAATAGGAATTCCGCCTCGGATATTCTTTGTTTTGTCAAACAGTGTCTCTTTGTTAAGATACAGTATGTCTTTGCCACTTAAATTCAGTAAAACAACAATTGCACCCCGTTCGGGTGCAACTGTAAAATATGAGTTTTTTGTCTTTGAGTATACTTTAATAAACTCCAAACCGTTTTCTACATAGCTTTCTACAAAATCCAAGCTTTCTTCCTCCCTTTTTTTACTCAACATGCAGTGAATAATTTGGTGCCTCTTTTGTAATATAAATATCGTGCGGATGGCTTTCTCTCACACCTGCTTGTGTAATTTTCACAAACTTTGCCTTCTCCTGAAGCTCTTTGATAGTCCTTGCACCGCAATAACCCATTCCAGCTTTAAGACCACCAACAAGCTGGAACACTGTATCCTCTAACGGCCCTTTATATGGCACTCTTCCTTCAACACCTTCTGGTACAAGCTTTGAAGCATCTTCTTGGAAATATCTATCTTTGCTTCCTGCTTTCATTGCAGAAAGTGAGCCCATGCCACGGTAAACCTTAAACCTTCGGCCTTGATAAATCTCACACTCGCCAGGGCTTTCTTCACAGCCAGCAAATAAGCTTCCTATCATAACAACATCTGCACCAGCCGCCAAAGCCTTGGTAATATCACCTGAATACCTTATACCGCCATCTGCAATAACAGGAATCCCATATTCTTTTGCAACCTCTGCGCAGTCCATGATAGCTGTTATTTGTGGAACACCAATTCCAGCTACCACTCTTGTTGTACAGATTGACCCAGGACCAATTCCAACTTTTATGCAGTCAGCCCCTGCTTTGATAAGGTCATGCGCAGCCTCTGCTGTTGCAATATTACCAGCCACAACCTGAAGATTTGGATATTTTGCTTTAATCTTCTTGACTGTCTCGATAACACCTTTTGAATGTCCATGAGCTGTGTCAACAACTATTACGTCAACCTGAGCTTTTACAAGTGCTTCAACTCTTTGTTCTGTGTCCTTTGACACACCAACTGCTGCAGCACACAAAAGCCTTCCTTTGCTGTCTTTCGCTGCATTTGGATACTTGACAGCCTTTTCAATGTCTTTTATTGTAATTAGCCCTTTTAAGTTACCCTCATCATCGACGATTGGAAGCTTTTCAATCTTGTGTTTTTTCATAATTTCCTTTGCTTCTTCTAAAGTAATTCCTTCTTTTGCAGTGATAAGATTGCTTGATGTCATAACCTCTTTTATAGGCTTTGAATAGTCAGTTTCAAACCGAATATCCCTGTTTGTTATAATTCCAACAAGCTTTCCATTAACTGTAACTGGAACACCTGAGATGCGGTATTTTGCCATCAGCTCCATAGCTTCATAGATCTTATTTTCTGGTGACAGGTAAAACGGATCAACTATAACCCCGTGCTCGGACCTTTTGACCTTGTCAACCTCGCTTGCCTGCTCTTCAATTGTCATGTTCTTGTGTATAACACCAATACCGCCTTCTCGCGCAATTGCAATTGCCATACGCGACTCTGTAACAGTGTCCATCCCTGCAGACATAAGAGGAATATTGAGTTTTATTGTCTTTGTAAGATAAGTAGAAACGTCAACATCTTTTGGCAGCACTTCACTGTACTGTGGCACAAGCAACACATCATCAAAAGTCAGTGCCTCTTTTATCACTTTGTCTTTAAAACCCATTTTTCTCAGTCTCCTTTTAGAAAAGTTTTGTTACCTGTAAATCTGGTAAGGCTTTTTCTGCAAAAATTTCTTAATCGCTTCGACAATCTCTTCATTTGGTTCAAACAAAATGCGTGTCTTTTTGCCATCGACGTTTGCAATTATAGCATACACGTTTTCTTCGCCTTTGTTAGAAGTGCAGTCAAACGACTGGACAATGCTTTTGTCATTTTTTTGAGCGTTGTACATACTGCTATCTTTTGAGGATATGAAATAGTCAATCTTTCGAATGTCTAAAGACACAACTCTGCTTCGTTTCCTCTGGGCAATAATCTTGTCTATATCAAGATAGTAGTTTGTTACAGCATATTCAAATTCAATATTGTAGTTTTTCGAAAGATAGACTGCTCCCCAGATTACCAAGACCAAAAGAACCGGTCCTAATGTGTTTAGAATTGGAATGAAAAAGGTAGCAAGTCCTAAAAGTATCCCACCTATGATTATCAAAACCTGTTTTGCCCTTTCGCTTGAGGTCTTTCTTCTGACTATCAACTGTTCGTGAAATACATCATTCATATTTAAATATCAACCCTCCGCCTCAATTTATCTTTAAAAAACTATTTTACAATCCCTATTCTGGAAAGAGGCCATATTCTAAATTCAACCTTGCCAATAATATCATCACGGGGAACATACTTGTGTTCCCAGAATCGGCTGTCGTGTGAGTCGTTCCTGTTATCACCCATCATGAAATAATGCCCAGGTGGCACTTTATACGGTCCAAAGCTCCCTACCATTGGCTCTTTTAGATAGTTTTCCTTGTACACTTTTCCGTTGATGTACAAAACACCATCTTTTATCTCTATTGTATCGCCCGGAAGTCCAATTACCCTTTTGACATACAGTGTTTTTCTGTCGTCAGGGTACTTGAACACAACAATATCGCCTCGTTTTACATCTTGGATATGCAGAGCGTATCCAAGCTTGTACACAAACAACCTGTCATTGAGTTGAATTGTGTTTAGCATCGACCCTGTGGGAACAATTACAAGCGAAAAGACATATGTTCTTAAAATAAGGGCAACTAAAACTGCTCCGCCTATCCACAAAATCCATTCAATAACTTCTTTGAGTACCTTGTTTTGTAGTTTTAATGTTTGCTCTTCCATTTTCATGACCGTCTCCTTCTTTGCAAAAAATAGAATTAAAGGCTTAAATATAAGTTTAAATGAATTTATTTATCAAGTCAATAATTAGAAGTTAGTCTCTCAGCTCAACAATGGTAACCCCTTGCTCACCCTCACCGTATGTTCCGTCTCTGAAAGACTTTACAAGCGGATGGCGTTTTAAAAAGTTCCTGATTGCCTGGCGCAAAACCCCTGTCCCTTTTCCATGAATTATTGTCACCTGTCTCAGGCCGCTTGTATATGCATCATCTAAATACTTATCTACATCCAAAATTGCATCGTCACTGGTCTTTCCCCTGACATCAATAGATAAATCAACGCTTTTTTCTCTGAGCTTGACATTTTTTGAGGTCGTTTGATAAACTTTTTTTTCTCCCTCTTCCACTTCTTCAATATCAGAGATATTGACATTTAGCTTCATAATTCCTATCTGAACAGTCAAATTTCCTTTTGAGTCGGGCAGGCTCTCGACAAACCCCACAGCATCAAAGCTTCTGACATACACCTTTTGACCTAAGCGAATATTTTGCAGTGTTTTTTTGGTTTTGGACTCAGCTTCTTGTTTTTCCTGCTGCGATATGCTTTGAATCAACCTTTCATATTCTCTTTTTTTCTCTTCTAACTCCTTTAAAACCTCTTTTTCTTTTAAGTTTTCAGCAAGTTTTCGAAGGTCTTTAAAAAGATTTTCTATTTCATACTGTGCTCTTTCTACAATCTCTTTTGCCTCATTTATGGCCTTTTTGCGAATTCTCTCTCTTTCAGTCTCAAACCTTTTCTTTTCCTCTTCATACGCTGCCTTTAAAGCTTGTGCTTCAAGCTTCAATTTCTGAGCAAGTTCAAGGTTTTCCTCAGCTTCTTTTCTCTTTTGTTCCATTTCGTTTATTATTCTGTCAAGATCAATTGTCTTTTGAGACAAATACCCTTTTGCCATCTCAACAATACCTTTGTCAAGCCCAAGATTAGATGAAATTACAAGCGCATTGCTCCTTCCAGGAATCCCTATCAAAAGCCTGTAGGTGGGCTGTAGGGTTTTTACATCAAACTCACAAGAAGCGTTTTCAAACCGATCTTCTTGCTGAGCAAATATTTTTAGCTCACCATAGTGTGTTGTAGCTATCACCTTGCTGCCCTTCTCAGAAAGATATTTCAAGATTGCCTTCGCCAAAGCCGCACCTTCTTCGGGGTCTGTACCTGCTCCAATCTCATCTAATAGCACAAGAGTTTTATCATCTACATTTTTTGTTATTTCAATAATATTTTTCATATGTGCTGAAAAAGTGGAAAGACTCTGGACTATACTTTGATCATCTCCAATATCAGCAAAAATCTTTTGAAATATGCAAAGCTCAGAACCCTCATCTGCTGGGATGAATATTCCGCTCTGGCAAAGAAGGCAAAAAAGACCAACCGTCTTTAGTGTTACAGTCTTTCCACCTGTGTTTGGGCCTGTTATTATAAGAACGTCAAATTCTTTGCCTAAATGAATATCAATAGGAACAACCTTGTCTTTTTCTATTAATGGATGCCGAGCTTTTTTGAGATTTATAATGCCATCTGTAGTTATTATTGGTTTGCTTGCGTTCATTTCCTTTGCCCAAATAGCTTTCGTAAATACTATGTCAAGCTCAACAAGTGCATAAAAAGATGTTTCAATTTCATCACTGCAGCTTGCTATCAAAGAAGATATCTCTTGTAAAATCCTTTCTATTTCCTCTTTTTCTTGATTTTTCAAAATTCTAATTTGATTTGATATCTCAACGCAAACAAAAGGCTCAACAAATAAAGTTGCACCTGTTGCTGACTGGTCATGTACAATTCCTTTCACTTCATTTCTAAACTCTGCCTTAACAGGAAGTAAAAGCTTTTCGCCTCTGATTGTTATAATTGGTTCTTGCAAAAACCTTTGGATTTTTGGGTCGCGAATCATGCTATTTAACTCGTCTCTTATTTTATTTTCAAGTTTTCTGATTTTATCTCTTATCTCCTTGAGCTTTGACGATGCTGTATCTAAGATTTCATCTGGTGTTAAAAATGTCTGGTCAATTCTTGAGATTACTTCTTTTAAATTTACAAGTCTTTTTTTCATACTTTCAAGAAAACTAAAGTCTTGTGTGTAAGAAAGATAAGTTCGCATCTCATAAGAAAGTTTCAACACTTTTCCAATTTGCAAAATCTCTTGTGGATTTAAAGTTGCCCCAAGCTTTGATTTCTTAAGGCTTGGCAGTATATTTTCAAACTCCAAAGTAGGTGGATTTCCATACTTAAGAACGTACCTGTAGCCTTCATCAACCTTATTAAGTTCATTTTCTATATCTGCAACATTGGTTGATGGAATAAGGTTTTCAAAATATTCCTTTGCTGGAATTGACTTTGCCATGTTTTTTAAAATCTCAACTATCTTGTCATACTCCAACGCTTTGAGTGTCTTTTGGTTCAACTTTCAAAACCCCTTCTTATATGAAATTTAAGTTCTCAAGTTTTAATTATACCACAAAACAAAAGCGGGCTTCTTAATTTCTTACTTGCCCGCTTCCAAGAATAATGTATTTTATAGTTGTGAGCTCTTTTAGTCCCATAGGACCTCTTGCGTGAAGCTTTTGAGTAGAGATTCCAATCTCTGCGCCAAAGCCAAATTCAAATCCGTCTGTGAATCTTGTTGAGGCATTTACATAGCAAGCTGCTGCATCAACAAAGTCCAAAAACTTTTGTGCATTGAAATAATCTCTTGTAACAATTGCTTCTGAGTGTTTCGAACCGTACTTATTTATGTGTTCTATTGCCGCATCAATGCTATCAACAACCTTCACACCTATTATCAAATCCAAATACTCTGTGTACCAGTCATCTTCAGTTGCCTCTTTTACTTCTATACCGTTTTGCTTGCAGATTTCAACTGTCTTACTGCAACCTCTTATTTCAACACCTTTTGTCATAAGCTTTTTTACAATCATTGGCAAAAAACTCTCTGCTATATTTTTATGAACTAAAAGCTTTTCAGCTGCATTGCAAACACCAGGCCGCTGTGTTTTTGCATTAATCACAATTTTCTCCGCCATCTCAAAATCAGCGCTCTCATCAACAAACACATGGCAGTTGCCAACACCTGTTTCAATTACAGGCACAGTTGCATTTTGAACAACTGTCTTTATCAAATTTGCTCCTCCGCGCGGAATCAAAAGGTCTAAATACTCATTGAGTTTCATCATTGCAACTGCTGTCTCTCTTGATGTATCTTCTACAATCTCTATGCTACCTTCATCAATCCCTGCTTCAATCAATCCCTCTTTCATTGTCTTGACAAGTGCAATGTTAGAATTTATAGCTTCTGAGCCGCCTCGCAAAAGAACACTATTTCCTGCTTTTAAACACAGCACAGCTGCGTCAACTGTCACATTTGGTCTTGCCTCATAGATTATACCAATTGCCCCAATTGGCACTCTTTTTTGTCCAATAATAAGCCCGTTTGGGCGCTTCCACATAGAAATAACCTCGCCAACTGGGTCTGGAAGCTTTATAACATCTTCTATCCCTTTGCAAATCTGTCTTATTCTATCTTCTGTTAGTTTTAGCCTGTCTAAAAGCGCACCCTTTATACCTTTGTTTTGTGCATTTTCCATGTCTTTTTGGTTTTCAACAAGAATGTATTCCATGTTATCTAAAATCTTTTTTGATATGCAGCTCAAGGCAAGGTTTTTCTGGCTTTCAGAAAGATTCATAAGTTTTTTTGAAGCCTCTTTCACCTTTTTTGCTTTGTAAATCAAGTCACTCATCTTTTCACTTCACTCTCCCTCTTTGATAATACTTCTTTGCAAATAAACAGTGTGCCAACATCTTTCCCTGCTAAGATATCCCTCAAAACTGATGGATTTTCTCCATTTGCAATTACCATAGGAATTTTATTTTGCATTGCAATCTTTGCTGCCTCAATTTTGGTTTGCATACCACCAGTTGAGTTCAAAGACCCAGCTCCTCCTGCGATGCTCTCTATGTATGAGTCAATCTCAAAAACCTCTCTTATAAGTTCTGCATCCTTGTTCAGTCTAGGGTCACATGAGTAAAGTCCGTCTATGTCAGAAAGAATTATCAGAAGGTCTGCACCAATTATCGTTGCAACATAGGCAGAGAGCGTGTCATTGTCGCCAAATTCAAGCTCTTCGATGGCAACAACGTCGTTCTCATTTACAATTGGAATTGCACCAAACTTGAAAAGCTGCTCAAAAGTGTTTTTAACATTCAGCATCTTTTTTTCTTCATCAACAACATCTTTTGTCAAGAGTACCTGGGCAACAACAACTCCATACTCACCAAAAAGCTTTTCGTAAATCTGCATTAAAATTCCCTGACCAATAGCTGCAAGCGCCTGTTTTTCCTGGGTTGTTTTGTGATTTTTTGTAAGCCCAAGCCGCCCCAAACCTGAGGCAACAGCGCCAGATGTGACAAGCACAACGTCTCTTCCTTCATTTTTTATGTCAGAAAGAACTCTTGCAAGTTTCTCCAGTCGCGAAAGATTTAGTTTGCCGGTTGGATATGTAACAGTGCTTGTTCCAACCTTAACTACAATCTTCTTGACATCAGCAAAATTCCTCATTAGCCTGCCCCCAGTACCTATTCTTTTTCTATTTTAAAATCTTCAAGGGATTTGTTAAAATATACATGATACTTATTATCTTCTTCGACGATGTAAAAATCTGTCTGTGTAACTAAATCGATATTGATTCTTCTTAGAAGTTCTTCTTGGATAATTGTGGCAATGTTTGGTATATACTTTTTTATGTCATTTTCATCAAGGCTTTTTACATAGATTGGAAGCTTTCCTTTTTGCGGTTTGTATATCTCTACATTGATAATTCCTGGCGATACAGGTTTGTCTGTGGGATATAGAAGCTTTGTGTTATAAAGTGCTTCCATTGCCTCTTTCCCCCTGCTAAAATTTAAAAATAGACCTTCCTCCTTTTTAATTCTACCAAATTGTATGCGCGCATTCAAAGGTTTTTGAAAAAATGATGTAAAGAAAGGAGAAAAACCAAAATGAGAACCTTCATTGGAATTGATTTCCCAAGAAAGCTAAAAGAGCAAATAGTCGAAGCACAGAGCTATTTAAAATCAATCAGTAAAAAGGGAAGGTGGAAGTACATCGATAACTTTCATCTTACTTTAAAATTCTTAGGTGAGATAGAATATGACCATGTTGAGAAGATTAAAGAGGTGTTAACAAAGAATTTAGAAGGTTTTTCTTCTTTTTCACTTAAGATTTTCTCTTGTGGATATTTCAAAGGAAGCAAAAACGCTTTGCGTGTTGTATATTTAAAGCCAGATGGTGATTTAGATAAGTTAAATAATCTTTATCAAATAGTGGAAGACTCTCTTTATTCAATCGGTTTTGAAAAAGAAAAAAGAGACTATACTCCCCATATAACAATTGCTCAGGATGTTATTTTGGATGAGTCTTTTGACAAGTTCAAGCAGTACGTTGAAAATTACAAATTTGACCTAATTCCTGTTGAGAGTGTTATTTTATTTTTAAGCGAAGAGATTGACAGAAAAAGAGTCTACACACCACTTTTTGAGATAAAGCTAAAGTAAGTAAATTTAATAAAAAATTTTTAGAAAGGACTGAGGATTTTAATATGCAAAAGACACAGGGTAGCGTTAGATTTGCATTCTCAGCTATTTCACTTTTTATTTTGGCAAATGCATTTATGGGAATTGGTGGTGGGATTAATGACACCATATTCAATAACTATATTGCAGCAACTTTTAAAATCTCACCTGTGGCACGAGGTGTGCTTGAGTTTCCTCGCGAGACACCAGGGTTTTTGATAATCTTTTTAATAGGCTTTTTATACTTCCTTGGGGATTTGAGAGTAAGCATTATAGCGACATTTCTTTGCTCTGTATCTCTGGTTGGACTTGGCTATTTTGCGCCAAGCTTTGCTCTTTTGATTTTATGGACAGCTTTTTACAACACAGGCACACACCTTAACATGGTTTTGACATCAAGCATTGGAATGGAACTTTCAAAAGAAAACTCTTACGGCAAAACCTTAGGGCTTATTGGCTCTGTTTCAACCGCCGCTGCAATTATTGGGTATTTCATTGTCATGGTCGGATTTAAATTCCTGAGTTTTTCATTCAAAACAGCTTACCTCATTGCTGCAATGATGTACATCCTTGCTGTAATTTTCTTGATGCCAATCAAAATGCCAAATGTAAGAAATCACAAAGGTCTAAAGTTTGTAATCAAAAAAGATTACTGGCTCTACTACGTTCTTTCTATCTTCTTTGGTGCAAGAAAGCAGATTTTTATCACATTTGCTCCTTGGGTGTTGATTAAAATATTTAGACAGCCTGTTTCAAATTTTGCTCTGGTTGGAATAATCTGCTCCATTTTAGGAATTGGATTTAGAAACATTATAGGCAGGCTTATTGACAAGCTTGGTGAAAAGAAGGTTTTGACATTTGATGCGATTGTTATTTTCTTAATCTGCATAGGATATGCTATGACCGAGAACATAAAGATAAAAAGCTTGGCTTTGGGCTTGGCATATGCGTGCTATATAATTGATAATCTAATGTTTGCAACATCAATGGCAAGGTCAACGTACATAAAGAAAATTATAAAACATCCTGATGATCTTACTCCAACTCTTTCAACAGGTACAAGCATGGACCATGCAGTTTCTATGAGCCTTCCTATGCTATCTGGCTTTTTGTGGAATAAGTTTGGGTATGAATATGTGTTCTTACTTGCAGCTCTCTTTGCGCTGGGGAATTTGTATTTTGTGAGGAAGATAGAAATTTGAAAGGAGGGGATTTTAAACATGATGGAATATTATCCTGAGGTTGTTCAGGTTATACCGACAGAAGACTATAAAGTTTATATTTACTTTGATGACGGCAGCATAAAACTCTTTGATGCTTCAAGTCTTCTTGAAAAGGGTGAATTTCAAAGACTTAAAGACAAAAAGTTTTTTATGGAAAGGTGCACAGTTTTAAATGGTACGCTTGCATGGGATGTGAGCGGCAACTATGATGAAACAACCTGTCTTGATTTAGACCCACTTGTTTTGTATCAGACCTGTCCTGATGTTGACGAACCAGAATGGTTGTTTAAACAAAGTGAGGACAAAAATACTAAATAGCAAAGAAAAAGGGTCCCTCTTCTTTGGTGGTTCTGATTTGTTAAAGTAAAGGGACCCTTTTATTCCTTTTTGTCAAATCCAGAGTGATAGTCTATTTGTTTATAAGATGTATAATCTTTTATAGCCTCTTTTTTGTATCTAAATGTTTTTATAGTCCTTTTTACCTCATCAAACTTTGCGCGAACAAGGATATTATTTTTTTCGTCAATGTCCTTTATCACTTTTAGCTTTTCCATAATAGATGAAGTCAAACTTTTGAGTAAAATCCCTGTCTCTTTGTCTATGTCAGTTATCTCATCAAAGCTTTTGATATTTTTTGCCTTTTTTATCCCCTCAAACTCCTTTATAAACTCATCGTCGAGGGTATTTATCCTTTCAATTAACTTCGCCTTCATATCAACAATTTTAGACAACTCATCAAAATTGTCATTTAAAATATAATCTTGTTGAAGATTTGTAAGCTCTAAAAACTTATCAACAAGCTTTTCCTTTTCTTCAAGAAGACTAATCAGTTTTTCATACATAAACCCCAACCCTTTTATTTATTTTTTTGCTGTCTTGCAATCTTAATTGCCTCTGCCCATGTAGCCCGCATCTCTTCAACAATTTCAAGAGCTTCCTGTAGATATTTTTTGTCCTTCTTTAAATTTGCCTGGATAAGCCATCTGTAAATAAAATCATATAAACTCATAAGATTTTTTGATATCTCATATTGCATATCAAGGGTTGACATAAGCTCTGTGATGATATTTTCGGCTTTTATAATGTTCTCATTTGCCTTGTCAAGCTTTTTTTCATCAATTGCTTGCATTGCAGCTTTAATAAACCTGATACAACCATCATATAGCATTAAAGTTAGTTCTTCAGGTGGTTTTGTCATTATAACCTCTTCTTGATATCTTGCTGCAGCATCCATAAAATCTCTTCCCCCTCATATTTTTTAAACTTGAAGTTTTTGTTTCTCCTCTATGTTTCATTTAACACTTCTATTGTCCGAACTCTTGTCATCTTCATTACTTACCACTGAATTGTTGAGAAAGCCATGAGCTTTGTGTATTCATTTGAGCAATCAGTCGTTCAAGCTGAGTAAATTGTCTGTAGTATCTATCCTCTATTTGTTTTAATCTTTCTTGCTCAGCATTCATTTGATCTGCAATGCTTCTTAATTGTTTACCAATATAGCTGTTGGGATCATAATAATTTGTAAAGTAAGGCTTGCCTGCTGTGTCATAAATTTTCTTCAAAGTATCATTTGCCAGCTTGTAAAATCTTTGTAAAATTCCTTGATTTTCTATTGGTGTATCGGGATCTGAGTCGGTGTAAGTGAAAAGTTTTACAAATGCATCTAAATTATTAGATATTGCTTCTCTAAGTTTGCCTTCGTCTCTTATATAAAGCTTCCCTTCTTTGCTCTCAAAGTAACTAAATGTTTCAATCCCTGCTTCTGTAATAACATCCAAACTTGAAGGAAGACCAGGTACTGCTTTATAGAGGTAATACCTTATATTGTTCAGAAAACTGCTTAATATAGGGTCATTATTCAATAGTCCCTTTTTTGCTGCCTCTTCCCATTTTTTAATGTCCTCTTCTTTCATCTGAGCCTTTTGGTCTTCTGTGAGAGGTGGATAGTCTCTATTTCTTTTTTCTGTAATTTTGCTGTAAATCTTGCTAACTAGGTCATTATACTTATTTATAAAATCCTTTACATTATTTACAATCGCATCAATGTCTTTAGAGACAGTAAATCCCACTGTTGCCCCAGTCGTATCTTTATTCAACGTTATAACCATTCCTAAAAAATTAAATGAATTTCGGGAATATTTTAAATTTAAATAAGCAACATTTCTTGCCAAATCGTTGATAGACACTTCTGCATTAGTTCCTTGTGTCCTACTATCTACCGTCAGATCTGATAAGTTTGGGTCTCCACCAGTATCTAACTTAAGTTCTATTAAACCAGTTTGTTTTGTGGTAACAAGAAGCTTTCCCAATGTCGAATCATAATAAGCACTCACTGTGCCCGTAGAATTTAGTTTGGATACTAACTCTGCTGCAAAACTATTTGCATCAGAAAATTTTGTCACATCTATAGTAAGATAATCAGAGGTGGATGGTTGAGTAGTTGAAAGTTTTACTGTTACATAATCGAAGGTGTTTATATCGGCGTCTGTTTGAGTGCTAATATTGACATATAGTGTGCTGATATTATTAGATTTTAGCCTATCAAAAGTTGCAGAAATATTTGAAAGCACCATCGTAGAAGGTTTTGCGATACTATTTATTGTTATTTCATAATTACCCTCTAAAGCATTGGCCGTTCCAGTAACATTTATATAGCCGCCATCAATTGCCGGACCTGTTGCTTTGAACTTAACAAAGTTACTTGAAAGCTTAAGATTAAATATATAATCTTTAAAACTTGAGATTTCTTTTGCCATATTCATATAATCTTCTCTTTGCCATTGAAGAAGCTGATGCTGCTGATATAGTTTATTATATCTTGCTTTCTGAATACTCATTAAGCCTTGTATAATTGAGTCTGTATCAAGCCCGCTTGCAAGTCCACCAATTCTTGTGTAATATTTGTAAACATTGTATGGATTTGTGTAATTTGTAGAGGTCGTTGAGCTTATATTCATTACTTCATCACCACCTATCTTCTCTCATCCACAAAAATGCCTGCAAGTTCCCAAAGCTTTGCAATTATATCCAAAATCTTCTCGGGAGGTATTTCTCTTATAAGCTCATTTGTTTCTTTGTCATATACTTTGACAACAATTTCATGTGTCTCTTTGTGTATCGAAAACTCAAGCCTTGTGTACTTTGCCTCAAACGCTTTATTTGCCTGATTTATCATTTTAATAAGTGTATCTTCATCAAGCTCTTTTCTGGTGTTCTTGTCTGCCAGCTTATCATTAACTTCTTCTTTGTTTATACTCTTTTCTTCCTGCAAGCTAACTTCGATATTTTCAAGTTTTGCTCTGCTGTCTTGAACTCTTGAGACTGTATTCGATATATCAACGGCTTTGACTCCAATGCCATCAACAACCATTTTCGCTTCCCTCTCTTTTTAGTCTTTTCTTATTATATTATCGGTTTTGAAAGGCTAAAAGTTTATTATTGGCTTATTTCTTTATAAAATAATTGAGAAAAATGTTGTTACTTTTGCCCAGTTTCTACGTCTTATATAATAGAAACAGAAATAAAGGAGGTACGTGTATTTGGATGAAAAATTCCTCAATTTTTTTAACAGATATTTTGACAACGCTTATAGATATGTGTTCTTCAAAGTGGGAAACAAATGGGATACAGATGACATAGTAAGTGAAGCATTTAAAAGAGTATATGAGAATTTTAGCAATATAAAAAGTTCGCCAAAAGTATATTTGTTCGTTACACTTCAACATGTTATAACTGATTACTACAGAAGAAAGAAAAATTTTTGCTTGGAAGATAGCTATAAAGACTTTTATTCATATGATCTTGAAGAGATTTTCGTTGAAAAAGAAGAATTAAATACTCTAAAAAAAAGCACTTAAAACTCTTAATAAGGAAGAATTAGAATTAATTAACCTAAGATTTTTTTCGCAACTTAGTTTTAAAGAAATTAGCACTGTGCTAAATAAGAGTGAGGGAGCATTGAAAATGCAATGTAAAAGAATTATTGAAAAGCTGAGGGTACATATCAAAAAATATTCGGAAGGTGGTAAAATATGATAAATTATTATGTGAGTAAACAATTGAAAAACCTCAGAAATCAAATTCCAGTTAATACTGAATTGAAAGAAAATCTCAAAAATAACTTTCAAATTAATCAAAACAAAAAAAGTAACAGAATTTTAAGATTTGTCACAGTAAGCTTATTTCCCATTGTGATAGCCATCTCTTTTGCCTTGGTATTCTTTTATTTACCCCAGGTAAGTTTCCAGAAAACCCGCGCAGAAAATTTATACGTAACTGACCAAGTGTCTTTTATTGATATAGCAGAAGGAAACTTCTTAGACATTTGTGAATACAATGGTTCTATTTACTTTTCTATTGAGAGTAAGGGAATATTTAGATACAACAGTAATGGTACAAAAATGATTTCCAGCGAAAACGCCCAAACAATTAGCATTTCACCTGATGGCAAGTTTTTGGTAATTTCATATAACGGTAATATAAAGCTTTTAGACCTTTCTACAGGTAAAGTATTGGAAATCTTTACAAACAAGACTCCTTATGTATATTATAGTGATGCAAAATTTTTATCAAATGACAGCATTGTATTTGTTAAAGAAGTTATAAAACCCCGAAAAACACATGGATTTGATATAGTCGAGGCAGGAATATACAAGATTAATTTAAAAACAAAAAGAATGAGTTCAAAATTAGCAGATGGCTTTTCACCTTCCGGAGTTGATGATTACATTGTATTTGAGAGAAATGGGAAGATATTTTTGAAAGATATTAAGAAAAATAAAGAAACTTATGTTGACGAAGGTAAATTTCCCTCTATTTCACCTGATAAAAAATATATAGTGTATGTCAAACCCTCAACAGTTGACTACAAATTAGAAAATGAAATAACAGTCAAGGCAGTGTTAAGTAACATATGGATTGCTGATTTTGACTTAAAAACAAAAAAATGCATGACTAATAATTTACCTAAAAAATATATTAAAAACTCGACCGATACCACTTTTTCAGAGGAAGGAATGTATAGCTATTACAATCCGATTTTCAGTAAAAACTCTAAACAAATATATGCTATAAAAACATATAATACTGAAGGAATACCTTCTAGAATAATTAAAATCAGTGCTGATTATAATAGCTTATCCCCAAAAGAAACAGTTGAAATTTTTATCCAAGCATTAGTTCGCCGAGACGATGATTTTGCTAAAACTTTAATGGAAAATCCTCCTCAATTTCTTACATGGAGCAATCCACATGTTGTAGGGTATGACATTTTAAATGAAGGACAAAAAGACAAGTTTAAAACGGTGGATGCAGATATATTTTACTCTGATACAGCTAATGCATATTGGAGTATAAATAGAACAAGATTTTATTTAGAACCAAAAGATGGCAAATACAAAATTATTAAAATGGAACTTTTAGAAGAGATAGAGGTATTTTCGTCCTATTCGATTAATAACGGGAAAAGTTTAGTTTTAAGAAAAGACATGGGTAAAACTAAAACTTTACTTACCCTTGATGAGATTCCAAAATCATTTTTGCCACAAAACAATTTTAGGCTTTCATCGCTTGCATATTCACAAAAACATGACCTACTTATCTTTACAATTCAGGAAATGAATAAGGGATATGTATTATTATTTGCTTACAGACCTCAAACTAAAGAACTAAAATTCGTAGATAAAATTGACCACATCGACAATAAGTACGATATAACAATTGTCAATCTCTTCATTGATAATTTTGGCGACCATATTGCTTTGGATTTATCAGCAAATGCAAAAAACGAATTTTATAATTTCGTCGCTGTTTATGACCTAAAAACTAATAAAAAGGTGTATGTCAATGATTTATTTAAAAACAAGGATGTCACTAATTGTAGAACTCTTTATTGGAAAAATCATGCTTTAGTAATTGAAACAAATTTTGAAAAAACAAATTTACTTTATATTTATAATGCTGAAAAAAGCG
>NZ_APGP01000084.1:0-3394 GCF_000404025.1 Caldicellulosiruptor sp. F32 | reverse complement strand
GGACCTCTGGGCGGAACAAGTTCTGGTACCTGTGGTAAAGACCACAATCTCTGGCGAGTTCTCAAAGTAGCGGTGGTGAGGCTACTTTCCCCTGAGAGGGTACTGCGTGACATGTCTGTCCTGAAATCACTTTTTGTTTCAGGGCAAGTGGGGAGACCCTTGTAAGAAGGGCGCGAGTTCCTGCTTCTTGGGGCAGGGGCTATGGTTGTTCTAAATACCGCCTGCTGGGTGTGGAACAACCTTGATGTGGCGGACTACAAATAGCCCAGCCTTCCAAACTTGTGCAGTTTTGCACAGTTTGGATGAC
This sequence comes from Caldicellulosiruptor sp. F32, assembly GCF_000404025.1. Lineage (NCBI taxonomy): Bacteria > Bacillati > Bacillota > Caldicellulosiruptorales > Caldicellulosiruptoraceae > Caldicellulosiruptor > Caldicellulosiruptor sp. F32. The sequence goes on along the minus strand of NZ_APGP01000084.1, from coordinate 3,087 downwards.
CAGGAAGAGGTACTGTAAACGATTACGCAGAGGGTTCAGCAGTAAAAATCGTCTTGATAGTCAAAAACCTGACACAAAAGCCCAAACAAAGCTTGCTACCTGTAGTTAGAAACCTTGAAAAAATCTGTGCCCAAGCTACTATTGCAAAGCCTGAAAAGAGGGGTATAATAAAATCAGTTAGAGAAACTGCACTTAAAACCTGACTACAAAAATGTTAAAATAGAAACTACCACAGCAAAAGGCTGTGGTTTTCGTTTTTGTGTGGTATAATAAAAGTAGAAAGTGTTAAGGTACTCCTCCCCCTGTTTTCGAAGTTTGCCAACAAGGGGGAGTTAACTGATGCGCGATAGTCTGCCGCCACAGGAGCATGACTCAACTTTTAAGTTTTTGTTTGAAAACCCAAAAGATATCCTTTTCCTCATCAAAGATGTAATAGGCTACAGCTGGGCAAAAGATATTGATGAAAATTCAATTGAACTTGCCAACGAAGAATTTGTTGATGAATATTTTTTGCAAAGAAGAGCTGATGTCATAGCAAAAGCAAAACTAAAAGACAGAGAAGTGTACTTCTACATTATCATTGAGAACCAGTCAACTGTGGCAAAAGATATGCCAGAGAGGCTACTGAAATACATGATATTGCTCTGGGCGAGGAAGATAAGAGAAGGTGTGGAGAAGCTTCCGGCGATAATACCGATTGTGACATACAATGGATTTGAAAGGGATTGGGATGTTTCTCAAGAGATAATCAATGCATTTGATGTTTTCAAGGATGACATATTCAAGTACGCAGTTGTGAACATTTCAAAATTGGATGTAAAAACTTTGCTGCAAGAGGAAGAGGATGTCCTAAGTCCAGTAGTATTCTACTTGGAACAGGCAAGGAATGACACAGAAGAACTTATCAAAAGATTAAAAGAGATTGTACCGAAACTCAAGCAGTTGAGTAGAACAAACATAGAGAGGTTTTTAATATGGGCAGGTAATGTAATTCGACCAAGACTCACAAAAGAAGATAAGGAAGAGTACGACAGGTTAGTTGAGAAAGTCAAGCAGGGGGGAGTGAGTAAGATGGGTGATTTCGTATCAAATGTGGCAAGACTTCTTGATGAATCACAAATGAAAAAATTCAATGAAGGAATTCAGCTGGGAATTCAACAAGGAATTCAGCAAGGAGCGTATCAGGCCAAGATAGAAATAGCAAAGAACATGATACAAGCAGGAACCGAAGACGATTTTATCGCTAAAGTTACAGGTCTTGCTATTGAGGAGATAAGAAAGCTGAGAAAAGAGCTTACAAATTGAAACTATTTCAGCCACAGGTAGTCTGAATTTCTGCTTGATAAGTGGTTTTGTTTTTGGAGCAGAATACTGTTGCAACAAAGCAAACAATGTGTTACAATATACTTAAAACATCTGCCAAAGATGTAGTTTTTAGGTATTTATATAGAGTGTCAAATTTTTTTTAAAGCAAAAGAAGACTAAATTTAACACCAACAAATGTTCGTTATTTATAAAATTCTAAGCAAATCAAATTGTCTGAGACCACGGCAGGTCGTGGGGTTGCTCGAAAGCTCACAGCTGACTTTGGCACATAGCAGAAAGCAAGAATACAACTGGGTTTGCGGGAAGTAGACAAGTCCGGGAAGGGCTTTTGAGCTGGAGATGTAGAATAGCAATAGCCAAAAGGTTAGGAGAAGCGAATGTAAACGATTACATAAAGCCTGCCACAATACCCTGCAGGAATAAAGGAAAAGCCAGCTCAAAAACTCAAACAATACCTTGCCCAGTAGTCTGAAGCCATGAAAAATCGGTGTTTTAATTGTGTTGCTAAAATTGAAAATTGGGTGTATAATAAAGACAGTCGGCCAAACTATATTCAAAATCGATCTACAAAAATGTAAAAATAAAAACTGCCACAGCTTAAAAGCTGTGGTTTTTGTTCTTTTGTGGCATAAACATACTGGTTTGTGGTACAATTATTATTAGAGAACCTTGAGCTGGGGGTTTCTTTGGACATGGAGTTAGCAAGAGAAATTTATCAAAAAGTTATTAACTTGCCACCAGAACAACAAATAAAAGTATTAGATTTTGTAGAGAAATTAAACAAAGAACTTGAAAGCAGGAAAATAGATGATGCCGTAGAAAGATTTATTAGAAAACATAAAAATGCTCTGATAGAGCTTGCTAAAAAATGATGAGAACAATTCCATATGAGAAAGTAGTTGAGATATACAGAAGAATTGTCAGGGAAAGTGGCGGTATTTATGGTATTCGTAATGAAGAACTTCTGAGAGCATCTCTGGAATGCGTATATCAAACATTTGATGGGATTGAGCTTTATCCAACAGTTGTCGATAAAATAGCGACAGTTTGTTACAACATTATAAAAAACCATCCACTAATTGATGGCAGTAAGCGATTAGGTATAACTTTAATGGCGGTTTTGTGTGATATAAATGATATACCATTAGAGTGTTCAGACAAAGAGATAGTAGAGTTAGGAGTCGCAATTGCCGAAGGAAGATACGATAGAGAACAAATTAAAAGTTGGATTATTGAACATACAAAAAGAGGCGAGAAAAACCACTAAAAAATCATTCAAAGCTAAACACAAAAAGATTGTGTTGCAAAAACTGAAATTTGGATGTATAATAAATACAGTCCGGAAAACCATATTCAAAACCTGTCTACAAAAATGTAAAAATAAAAAGGAAGTTAGCCACGGTACAGGTTTGCAGGGAAAGCCTTGCCGTGGCTTTCTGTTTTTTCTTAGCAGAAAAAACTGTTTACTATGATAACAAGTGTGGTATAATTAAATAAAGAAAAAGAGCATTTATAACAAACAGTTATATGGAGTGATGTTTATGAAAGAGGAAGTATACAAGAAAATAGGTAAGAGGCTACAGGAGCTACGAAAACAGAGAGGTTTTACTCAAGAACAGGTGGCAAAATACTTGGGTATTACTCAAGAACAACTTTCGCATTATGAAAACGGTAAACGTGAAGTTAGTGTTGATATTCTCCTGCAACTTGCCAGATTATATGGCTGTGATTATAACTATCTACTGGGTGAAGAACAAAATC
>NZ_APGP01000083.1:0-76980 GCF_000404025.1 Caldicellulosiruptor sp. F32 | reverse complement strand
TTTCTGTGAGAAAAATTATAATCCTTTTTTTTGATTTGTGAATAGCTCATTTTTACACAAAACTACAAATATTTTAAAACGTTTGATATCAAGCTTCTTGCATTAATAATACAATAGCTGAAATGAAGTTTACAAGAGTGCACTTTTTTGATATAAAGTATCATATATGATACTCTTAGAGTGGGGTAAAAATGGTGTTGATTATTGACAACTTTGACTCGTTTACATATAATCTATACAATTATTTTCTAAGATTAGGTGAAAAGACAATTGTAAAAAACAGAGATGAGATTGATATTGGATATATCTATAGCTTAAACCCTACATATATAGTTTTGTCTCCCGGACCGGGAAGACCTGACGATGACAGAATTCTATTCGAAATAATAGATAACTTTAAAGAAAACAAAAAGATTCTTGGGGTGTGTTTGGGTCATCAGGCAATAGGGATGTACTTTGGTGCAAGGCTTACAAAGGCAAAAAGACCTATGCATGGGATTGTAGATACAATAGATCACGATGGAAAAGGAATTTTTAAAGGATTGAAAAATCCTTTAAATGTCACAAGATATCATTCGCTTATATTGGAAAGAAGTAGCATAGACAATACAGATCTTGTAATCACTGCAAAGACGAAAGACAGTGAGGTTATGGGTATAAGGCATAAGTTTTACAAAATTGAAGGTGTTCAGTTTCATCCAGAGTCAATTGCAACTGAACAGGGTCTTTTGATGATAAAAAACTTTTTAAGAGGGTGAAAATTTCTTGAGCATACCGATAATAAGTAATGTTGCTGAGCCATTTTGTGTATTTTTTAATCTAAAAGAGGATTTTTCTATTCTTCTTGAGAGCAATCTCTATAACAAAAGCTATGGAAGATATTCGTTTTTATTTTTAAGACCAAAAGAGGTTTTTATATGCCATGACCATGATGATAGCTTTGAATATTTAGAAAAGCTTTCAAAAGAAGTTTCAAAGAGAAGAAAAGATTCAGATTTTATTTTCAATGGTGGGTTTGCAGGGTATTTTTCATACAACTTTGGTGTTGACTTATATAAAGTTGAAAGAAAAAGAGACTTTTCTTGTGTGTATAAAGCCTTTTTTGGATATTATGAGGATTTTATAGTCTTTGACCATCTTTGCAAAGAGATTTATATAAACCTTTCTTCGAAAAAAGACTTAGAAAAAGTAAAAGAGATTATCTGGGCACAAAAAGATTGTACACATTATAAGGATTTTGAAAAGCCGTTTGTCTTGTCTGTTTTGCCAAATTTTAAAAAAGAAGAATATAAAAAGTGTATAAAGAGGATTAAAGAATATATTTATGAAGGCGATGTGTATCAGGTTAACCTTTCACAGCGTTTTGTGTTCAAAGGGAAGTTTGACCCTGATTATTTATACTTTTGTTTGCGAAACAGAAACTTTGGTGCATACCATGCATACATAAAACTGCCAAATGCAAGCATAATTTCAACATCTCCTGAGCTTTTTTTGAGAAAAAGAGGCTCTGAGATTATAACAAAGCCTATTAAAGGTACAATCAGGCGAGGTGAAAGTGCAGATGAAGACAAGCTTTTAAAAGAAAAACTTTTTAATGATACAAAATGCCGATCAGAGCTTTTGATGATTGTAGATCTTGAAAGAAACGATTTTGCAAAAGTCTGCAGACCCCGGTCAATTGAGGTGCCAAAACTTTTTGAGGTAGAAAGCTACTCAAGTGTATTTCACTTAGTTTCAACAATAAAAGGTGAAATAAACTCTGGGGTCACGCTTTCTGACATAATTAAAGCTACATTTCCGGGTGGGTCTATCACAGGTGCACCAAAATTAAATGCGATAAAGATAATTGAAGAGCTTGAAAAAGACCCAAGAGGAGTTTACACTGGTTCTATTGGTTATATAGCAAATAATTTCAATATGGATTTTAACATTGCAATAAGAACTCTGGTTTTAGAAGGCGAAAGTAGCTATTTTAATGTCGGTGGCGGAATTGTGTGGGATTCTGATGAGGAAGAGGAGTACAAAGAGACTTTGTACAAGGGAAAACCATTTTTTGAGATATTAGGCTGCAGAGAGTTTATAGAAAATATTTGAAATGGGGGAAGTTTAAATTTGCTTTTTTCAGATAATTTTGATAGCTTCAAATTTGGACTTTTGCCCTTTGAAACAATATATTATCAAGAGGGCATCCCTCACTTTTTATATGATCATTTTATAAGACTTAAAAGAGCTTTTTGGATTTTAAATCTGCCTTGCAAAATTAGGTATGAAGACTTTGAAAAAAAGGTGCTTGATTTTATCCTGTCATCTTCCAAAAGATTTGGTGCGATTAGAGTAACATATTACAAAAATACCCTGATGATTGAAGAAAAAGGGATAAGATATACAAATGAATTGTTTACCCAGGGCTTAAGTTTGATAGTTGCAAGGTCAAGAAAAGATTCAAAGAATATTTTGAACTATATCAAAACATATAACATGGGTATAAATTTTATAGAAGAAATTTGGGCAAAAAAGAAGGGATTTGACAGCTGCTTATTTTTAAACCACCAAGGTTTTATCTGCGAAGCTGCGTTTGCAAATATATTCTTCAGAAAAGGTTTTACCCTATATACCCCTCACTTGTCATGCGGGCTTTTGCCCGGAATTATGAGAAAAAAGGTGTGTTTATTAGCAGAGAAGGTAAGTTATGAAGTAAAAAAAGAGTTTTTGAGTTTAGAAGCCATTTCAAAAATGGATGAGTGTTTTATAACAAGTAGTGTTGCAGGAGTTTTTCCTGTAAAAAGGATTGATAAGTTTGAATTTGCAAGCAGAGAATTTGCTGATACCATTTCAGAATATGAATATTTTAAAAGACCTTGGCATGTAAAATAAAAAAAGCCACCCTTTAAGTCTATAACCTATGCGGGTAGCTATTAGTTTATAACACAAAAAACATTTATATCTAATTTTGCAAACTCGATTCATTTTCAATCTTTGCCTTATTTAAAGCATCTTCAACTGCCATGATTATTCCATAAGATGTTCTTGTTGCACCAGAGACTATGTCAACATTTGTAGACTGATTTTGAATAATCTCCTGAGGAATAATTTCAAATGGCAGCTGGGCAAAGCTTTGTGTTTCATTATGAGATACAATTTTAATTTTTGTTATCTTGTCATCTTTAATTGTGACCTCAACAACAAGCCCAGGTCTGTAGCCAAACCCCTCGCCTGTGTAGGTACCATCTTTATATATTTTAGATATACCTTTGGGAGTTTCTGAAGTATTATTCGAAACCTTAAAATTTTGAGTGCTTGTTTCAGTTGCATTTGATAAATTTGCTTGCACGTTTTCCTGCTGTGATTCATCTGAGCTGTTAGAAGATGACACAGGATAAGTGGAATTTTGTACAGAGCCTTGACTTTTCTCAAGACTTGTTTTTTGACTATTTTCTGCAGCTTGTTCAAAAGTTTTAGACTGTACATTGGCACTTTTTTGATTAGTTTCAGTACTGTTATAGCTTTCAGCAGCACTTTGGTTTTGCTGATATTTTGATGTCATGGCATTTTCTTGAGCTTGGTCAGATATTTGATTTTGAGAAGTATTTGCTTCTTGGCTGTTGTTTTGGGCAATTTCTGCTTGATAATCTTGTTGAGTTTCAACTTGTTTATTATCTGAAGAATTAATATTTTCATTTTCTTCATCAGTTTGATAATCTTCATCTGCAAAAGAGGGTATTGCATTGTATTTTGCTGTATCAATCTTTTTTGCACTGGGCAAAAAGCTCAGAGCAGAAAATACTGCAAAAAGCCCTGCAACTGTTAAGCTGCTCGTATATCTTGGGTTGACAGGCTGATTTGCAAAGTTCAACTGCATATTGTAACGCGGGCAGATTTCAACACACTTTATACAAGATATACACTCACCTTTGTACTTCTCTGCATTTTCAGTTTCAATTCCCATTGGGCAAGAAACTTCACATATTCTACATTGACCGCAATTTTTCTCTTTCTTTCTAACAAATGCTAATCTTGTCATTGATATGATATTAAAAACTGCACCAAGTGGACAAAAATATCTGCAGTATGGTTTTAAAACAAATGGTGAAAAAAGAGTATCAATAACAAAAAGACAAAGTTTGCTAAATAGAGAGAAATATTAAAGTTCAAAGAAACGAGATTGTCAAAAGCATCCCATGGGTCTGGAAGTTGTTTGTCTCCAAAAGTCCAGATAAAAATGATAAGATAAATAAGTACAATGTATTTTAAGCCTTTTAAAGCTTTGTCAACTTTTCTTGGCATCTCAAATTTAATTTTAAAGAGCTTTCTAAAAAGAAGGTTTGTCCATTCAGTAATTGTTCCAAAAGCGCATATCCAGCCACAGAAAAATCTGCCAAAGAAAATGGTTACAATTACTGTTACAATTAAAAAAATGAAATTTGAATTCCAGTTAAAAGTTTCTTTACCTATAATAGCTAAATACAGACTTTTTATCTGAGACAGCAATATTGCAAAAGACATAGGAAAAAATAGCAAAGAAAAAAGCTGAACAAAAAATCTTATAACTTGCGTTGGTAAAATTTTTCTTTTCACAGTATTATCACCTCATTTATAGATATTACTCTGTATGAATTATCTGTACAGGTAAATCTTTCTTTTAGCTTGGGAGTTAGATAAATTTCTCTGGAGTTTGTAATTACAATCGCGTCAATAGTTTTAAAATCCTGGATAAAATTTATTGCTTTTTTAAGACCCATTGCATAAAATGCAGTGGATATTGCGTCAGCAAATGTTGAGTTGTTATCAATAACTGTAACGCTTGCAATATAATCTTTAACTGGATAGCCTGTTTTTGGATTTATTATGTGCGAAAGCTTCTTGCCATGAATGTTATAATACCTTTCATAACTTGCTGATGTAACTATAGAAGTATTAAAAGTTTCAATAATTCCCACAATTTTACCCCTATTTTTTGTGGGATGCTGTATGCCAACTTTCCATGACAATTCTTCTTTTTTACCAAGTGCAAGAATATGGCCGCCTAAGTCAACAATTGCAGAGTTTATGCTATGTTTCTTGAATATTTCCTTAATTTTGTCAGCAACAAATCCCTTTGCAATAGCACCTAAATCAAGCTTTGCACTGTTTTTTAATTTTATCTTATAATTTGGCAAAAAACTTATATTTTCAAATCCTACAGAAAAAAGGACTTCTTCAATTTGGTTTTTTGAAGGTATTTGATTTTTATTTTGGAAATTTTTCCAATAATCTACAAGGTTTTTTACTGTAATGTCAAAATACCCATCTGTTATTTTGCTGTATTCAACTGCCTTTTCAACCAACTGATAAACTTCTGGGCTCAATTTTATTGAAAAATAGTTTCCAAATCTATTTAGTTTTGATATTTCGCTCTTTGGTTTGAATACTGACAATTTAGCTTCTGTTTGATAAATGAATTCGACTGCTTCATTTAATGCATTTTCAAAATTGTCTCCATAAAATATGAAATTTATATCTGTACCAAGTGCAAAAAGGATTTTATGGTTGGATGTTCGGCCTTGAAAGACACTGCTTGAGACATCTTCTTGTTTTTCTACTCCTTTTTTGATTGTTTTTGTGATATCAATTATAAGACAAAAAGAGAGAGGGTGTGTGAATAAATTGTGAAAAGTTTGTGAATAGAGATTAAGAAAATGTAAAAATCAATTTTCAAGAATTTTTCGAACTGTAGCCAAAAGAAGAGGCTTTACCTTTTCGATTGGAGCAGGCTCTTCCTTTACAATACTTGAGTATGTGATTGAGCTAACAAGCTCAAGAATCATAAAAACAACTATTTCAAGCTCATCTTCTGAATAGTTTGTTTTTATGTTTTTTAATAGCATCTCTTTAGCCAGCTTTATTTCAGAAAATTCCTCATTGTCGGTAATTTTTTTAAAAAATACCCACGAAAAATCTTTTTTCAAAAATCTAAATAGAAATCTGTTCTTACTTAAGTAATCAATTATGTACTCTAAAAAGAACAAAAATTTGTCAACAGGAGATGGAAAGTCTTTATCCTCAACTTCTGCCAACGCTTTCTTTACAATTTCAGCACTTTTTCTCAAAATGAGTTTTTCAAGAATATCTTCCTTATCTTTGAAGTAAAGATAAAAAGTGCCTTTTGCCACTCCTGCCTTTTTGACGATTTCGTCTATTGCTGTATTTGTAATTCCTTTTTCAATAAACAAATTATACGCTGCTTCTAAAAGCCTATTTTCTTTTATCAATTTTTTTTGTTCTCTTTTTCTCACTTCTTTTTTGAGAAACATTGATTATCCCTTTCTTTGAAGATTTTTAACACTTGCCTAATCAAATTATAACCTAATTCTTTGAATATGTAAAATCTCAACTTCTACAGGATAGTGTCAAAAGTGTATAGGGAATTTTTAGGAGGTGCATTTGTGTAGCATGTGAAAATCAAAGCTCCACAAAATTTTTTCACTGCATTGTTTATATTGATATTTGCAAATTAGAAATTAAAAAGAATTCTTGACTAAGTTTATCTCTAAGGTTTGATAGCAGTGCTGACTTTTCTAAAAGCAGCTTAAAAAATTTGGATCTAAATTGCAATATTAAATGCAACACTTTTTTAAAATGAACTGGAAATTGTAATTTGATTAAGACGGCGAACTGAGTGTGATATTAGTTGACAATATATTTCAGCTTCCCTGCAGAAAAGCTGGAAGTTGCCATTTTGTGTTATATATTCTTGTATAAAATTTCTTAATAGAATAAAACATAGTATAAAAGAAAAATCAATAAAGATTTAAATTATTAGGAAAGAAAGCTATTTGATGAGATATCGAAGGTAGGTATTAATTGCTGTTTTGCTTTGTACTATTATCTAAGTTTATTCTTCGAAATTTTCAGCAACTCTAAGTAGCACAAAAGCATATGACTAAAATTTAAAAACAAACGAGACTAATGAAAAGCAAACTCTAAAGGCTATAGTCTGTCTCCCCGTTTCAGATAATGGAATTGGTTATATTTGATGCAATAAGAAAAGAAACACCAGAAGGGCCTGATACATTTGATGTTTATGGAGATTTTGTAGATATTATTTGATAATATACATCAAAGAGAATCCTTAAATACAATAAAGATAATAGTAAAAAAGAATGGGATAATATCTTTGCCGTCTGACTTTTAAGTTTACAACATAGGAATTGATGACAGCGGTTAATTATAGTAAGCATATAGATATTCAACCCATTCATTGTATATTTCTTTAGCTGTTTTATTAAACACTTTTTTACAGTCATTGGTTTTAATTAGTTGTAAAATTTTGCTCCATCCATATTTTCTGTCTAAATATTCAATATATTTATCAGCAAAAGTATATCCATTTATATTTGCAAACTTCACAGGGTTTTCTGTCTGAATGTCTTCATATGTAGGTATTTTTAGTCTTTGTAAATCCCCCCTTTTCAATTGTCCTCCATTTGTAAGATACAGTGCAACGCCTTCTTTCAACCACTTCTTCATTCTTGGATTAATCAAATATTGATAAGCATGGACCATTTCATGAGGAAGTGTTTCTTTCACACTTTCATAAGTATGTACTTTCCCTGGATTAGCAGGGGAAGTCAGTATTACTGTAGAACCAACATTATCACCAATATACCAATCAAGATTTAGAAGAAGAGCGACAAGTCCATATTTTTTTGTTTGGAATGTAGATTGTTTATCATAAATAAAGACTTTTATTTTGTATTTTTGCTTAAGAGCTAATTTTTTACACAAATATTCTGCTTTCTTTTCAGCGTAATTAAAAGCATCTAAAGCTGCAGCTTCTTCTTTTTCATAATAGAGTTCTAACCAATTTCCTTTTATTAATTTCATATTTTTTGTTTTTAGTTTGAATGTAGGTACAAAATTAATAATAAGTACTACTGCAATAATTAAAATTAAAATAATGCTTATCTTAATCACTTTCTCTTTTCTCATTGTTTCCTCCACAGAGACAAATTGGTTCTCTGAACAAGCGAAACTATTTTATCATTTAGATAAATTACGTGTCAATATTATTAGTCTTTCACAAATTCTTATCTAACATTTTTGTTTACAATCTAAGGAGAATGCTAAGAAAACAAGGCAACCTATTCACTTTCTTTCAAATTTTAGTTGACAATTTAAGATTAAAGGTGTAATGTAGTAATTAAGGATTACAAAGATAAACTTAAGAATCAAATTTTCAAAAAAGGAGGAGATGTAAAAATGAGAAAAGAGAAGAACATCCCGCAGGTTTCAGAAGCAGAGTTTTTGGTGATGAAGGTTTTATGGGAAAAATCTCCCCTCACATCTCCAGAGATTATAGAAGTTTTGAGGCCAAAGACTAATTGGAATCCAAAGACTATACACACATTGATAGGAAGATTAATCAAAAAAGGTGCAATAGGGGCTGACGAAAACAGTTTTCCAAAGAAGTTGTATCCACTTGTAACAGAGGAGCAGTACAGGAAAGAGGAGACAAAGTACTTTTTACAAAAACTATACAACGGGTCACTAAAACGTCTTGTTGCGAGCTTTGTAGAGGATGAGCAGATATCAAAAGAAGAGCTTGAGGAAATTAAAAAGCTTTTAGAGGGGAAGGAAGAGAAATAGAAGTATGATTAGATTTTAGTTTAGTAAAATTTTAGTTGTCGATGAGAAGGTAAGATTTAAAATGAAGCTAAGACTTATTACAAAAAATGTTTTGTTAGTAACCTTTATCTATTAGTCTTTCTTTATCAACTTGTTTTTATTTTTGACAATATTTTTTTTCACCACATGTATTTACTTAATGCATTATTTTTAGCTTTTTTCCTAATAGTTAGCAGATTTTTGACAGGAAGTATTTTGGGGATGGTAGCTAAAATAGGTTATATCATAGAAGATAAGCATTCAAAATAGTGGATACAAAAAACAGTTTGTTTAAATGAAAACAGATTGGTACATTAAAGTAGTTAAATAGTCAAGAATCAATGGAGTGAAAAATGTCCCAAAAAGTCTTTTTCAAAACAAAACCAAGACGTTCTCAATAGTTATCTTAGTTCTTCTCATTATTATCACACTTCCTTTGAGGGGACAAAGGAGAAAATATAATGAAATGATAACTATAAAAATTACAAACTTGGGATATATTCAAAAAATCTATTTTAAAAATTCTAAAATCGTGGTATTATTATAGAAGTGAACTTTATTTTCAAAAAGGGAGGCAAAGATAAAATGGCATATTACATCACAGACGATTGTATTTCTTGCGGCGCATGCGAGAGCGAATGCCCAGTTCAGTGCATATCACCTGGCGAGGGCAAGTATGTAATTAATGAGGAAGAGTGTATTTCATGTGGCGCATGCGCAAATGTATGTCCAGTTGATGCTCCAAAGCCAAGAGAGTAATCTTTTTCAATGAGGAAGACCGGGTAGAAATTTTGCTTGCCCGGTCTTTAACTTATTTACATAACCTAAAAAGAAAGGTTGAGCAAAAGTTGAAGAGGCTTTACATACCAGTTACAAATGAAGAGGAAATAAAAAGCTTTAAGGTAGGACAAGAGGTTTTGGTCAGTGGTAGGCTCTTTGTTGCAAGAGATACTGCTCACAAAAGGCTCATTGATATGTTCAAAAGGGGAGAAGATATTCCCATTGACTTTAAAAACGGTGCTATTTACTACATGGGGCCATGTCCGGAAAAGCCGGGTGAGGTAATCGGGCCGTGTGGACCTACCACAGCAGGTAGGATGGATATTTTCACACCTATAGTTTTAAAGCTTGGTGTCAAAGTCTTAATAGGAAAAGGTAAAAGAAGTCCGCAGGTAAAGGAAGCGATAAAAAGCTACGGTGCAATCTACCTTGCCACATTTGGTGGAGCTGCTATTTTAATTCAAAGCTGTGTAAAATCCCAAAAAATCTTGATGTTTGAAGACCTTGGACCTGAGGCAATAAGAGAGATTGAGGTTGAGGCTTTGCCATGTGTTGTTGCAGTAGATTCGCAAGGAGAAGATATATATGAGATTGGACCGAGAAAGTATGCAAGAAATCTTAAATAACTTGAAGGTTTTTAATAGCCTTAAAAATTACAATTTCCAGCGCCTTCATATGCCAGGGCACAAAGGTATGGAAGAGATTTTTCCCGATGGCATTAAAAATGCCTATCCGTATTTTGATGTTACAGAAACAGTCTACACAGATGACCTTTTGAATCCTCAAAGCTATATCAAGGAATTTTTAGAAAGCATAAACAGCTTTTTTAACTCAAGGTACTCTTTTTTATCTCTTCAGGGTTCAACCCACCTTTTACAATCGGCAATTGTAGCATTTTCAAAGCCTTTTGGGAACATACTTATAAACAGGGATGCGCACAAGAGCATCTACAATATCGCAAGGATTTTGAGGCTTGATATAGAGTATATCTATCCAAAGTATGATTCGCTACTTGGAATTTATACATATATTGATGAAAAAGAACTTGAAGAGGCTTTGAAAAAAACAAAATCAGAGATTGTAATAATAACCTCACCCTCATATTATGGGATAAATCAGGATATAAAAGCTATTTCTACACTTACAAAGAAGTATAACAAAAAACTAATAGTAGACCAAGCGCATGGGGGATATTATAAATTTGTAGGGAAAGAAACAGCATTAGATGAAGGGGCAGATATCTGTATTATAAGCCTTCACAAAACCTTACCCTGCCCAAACCAGTCAGCTTTGTTTTTGTCAAATTTAGAAGACAATGAAAAACTAAATGAGATGCTTGCTTGCCTTCATACAACAAGCCCATCATATGTCCTTGTGCTTTGGAGTGAGTATGGTATAGAATTTTCCAAAAAATTTGGGGAAGCTCTCTATCATGAGCTTGAGAAAAAGCTGAGAGAACTTTTTTTGCCAATTTTAGAGTATACAAACTACCGATTTAAAAATATAGATATACTAAAACTTCTTTTTGACTTTGGCAAATTAGGACATGATGTTAGAGATATAAAAATGCTTCTTTCAAGATATTCCATTGTACCAGAGGCAATTGATAGAAGAAGAATTTTGTTTTATTTTTCGATTATCGATAGCTTCTCTAATTTTGAAAATTTAAAAAACTTTTTTTATGATATAATAAAGAAAAAGGGGAAGATACAGAAAAAACCATTTCCTTTGCCTCCAAGGCCAAAAAAGGTTTTGAAGATTTACGAGATAGATGATTATAAAAAGACAAGGATAAAGATAAAAAGCGCAGATGGGTTTATATGTGCAAAGGCAATCATTCCTTACCCACCGGGCTATCCTGTGATAGCTGAGGGTGAGGTTATAGATAAAGACATAATAGAATATCTCGAAGAAGTTTTGGGAAAGGATTTTATAGAAGAAAATGAGGTTGATGTAGTTGATGAAAGGTAAGTTTATTGTATTTGAAGGGAACGACGGTTCTGGTAAGAGCACTCAGATTTTGAAAGTAGAAAAATATCTCAAGGAAAATGGCTACAAGGTTGTCACAACAAGAGAGCCGGGCGGAACAGAAGTAGGGTTTAGAATAAGAAAGCTTCTTTTGGACCCTGCGTACAAAATGGATGGGCTAACTGAGGCTTTGCTTCTTGCAGCTGACAGAAATGAGCATGTAAAAAATGTTTTGATTCCCGCGCTTGAAGATGGGTATGTTGTCATTTGTGATAGGTACATTTTAAGTAGCATTGTATATCAAGGCATCGTAAGAGGAGTTGGAGTTGAGAATATAATAAAACTTAACTCTATTTTTGAAGAGAGAATAAAACCTGATTTGTACATTATTTTAACCTTAAGTCCAGAGATTGCTCTGCAAAGACTCAAAATGGCTGGCAAGAACGACAAGCTTGACACAGAAAATTTTGATTTTCACAGAAAAGTTTACAATGGTTTTAAAGAAGTTTCAAAGATGTTTGAAAAGTGTGTAAATATTGAAGCAGAGGGGACAGTTGAGGATGTATTTGAAAAGGTGCGCAAGGTGATAGATGATCTTTTAAAAAAGAGGTAAAAATAGCCTTCAAAATAGCTTGAGAGGAGTGAAAAGAAGATGAAGCTGATTGTTGCGGTTGTTCAGAATGAGGATGTGGGACGGCTTTTGGATAGTCTTCAAAAAGAGGGGATTATGGCAACAAAACTTTCAACATCAGGCGGTTTTCTTCGCTCTGGCAATACCACTCTGCTAATAGGTATAGATGATGATAGGGTAAATGAAGTGATTGATATAATTTCCCAAAAATGCAAAACAAGAAAACAGATTGTTTCATCACCTGTTACAAACAATCCTTCAGCAGGTGTGTACATTCCATACCCAATAGAAATAACAATTGGTGGTGCGACAATATTTGTCCTCAACATTGAGAGGTTTGAAAAGGTTTAAAAATTGAGAAAAAGAAGTGAGATATGAATATGAGAATAGAAGATGTAAAAAGAAACAATATATCTAATGTAACATTTTTTCAAGACCCTAAGAAGGTGGAAAGAAAGCAAGAGTCTTTTTTAGGATATGTAAAGCAACTTGAAAGGGATCAATTAATAAACAGAATAAAAGAGCTTATAGAAAAGATAGATTCTCTTGGTCAAAGCCTTGCAAAAAAGATGGATTTGACGACTTTAAAAGAGTATAAAAAATCCATAAAAGAGCTCTTGTCGTATACAGTTTTTTCTTCTCATGAATATTTCAAAGAAAGCCTTTTTGGCAAAAAAGGCAGGCACAAAATATTTGGAATAGTTAAGAAGATTGACGAGAAAATGGATTTGCTAACACAAGAGATTATCAAAAAAGAAGCTAATAATATAAAGGTTTTATCATATGTTGGTGAGATAAAAGGACTTTTGATAGATTTATTTATGTAGCAGGTGAGGACAGAAAATGAATTTAGATACGTTTGTCGGTCAAAAGGAAATTGTATTTACGCTCAAAAAAGCACTTAAAAACCCTTTTCATGCTTATATATTCGAAGGTGAAAAAGGGTTTGGCAAAAAGCTCTTAGCAAGGGTATTTTCAAAACACATTCTATGCGAGAATAAGTCTTCTTGTGGTGCTTGTAAATCTTGCCGTCTTTTTGAGGCTTCTTCACATCCAGATTTTCACATTATAAAAAGGCAAGAAGATAAAAAAGAGATTTCTGTTGAGAGCATCCGAGAGATTATAAAAGACTTGTCAAGGGGTCCTATTTTTTCCGATAAAAAAGTATTTATAATTGAAGAGGGTGAAGAGCTTTCAATAAGTGCCCAGAATGCTCTTTTGAAGACCTTAGAAGAACCTCCTACTTATGCACTTTTTATAATCACATGTAACAACATTGAAAGGCTTTTACCGACAGTACTATCAAGGTCTATTGTGCTTTCTTTCAAGAGATATTCTGCGTCTGAAATAGCAAAGATTTTAGAACAAAATGGTCTTGAGCCAAAAGACTATATAGTTAAACTTTGCAAAGGAAATCCTAAAATTGCTCTTGATTTTTATAACAAAGAAGTTCAAAATAAAAGAGACTATATTTTTGATAAACTCCTTTGCTATGATGGGGCAAGTTTTGACTTGATAAAGGAATTCGAAAGTGATTTTGAGAAGCTAAAGAACGACTTTGAATTTTTGTTTGAAAACATTATATACTTTTTAAGAGACGCACTTTTTTATAAAAAAACAAAGAGTATTGAACTCATTACAAACACAGACAAATTGGAAAAGATTATAGAGTTTTCAAACAAACATACAATTAGTCATATATACAAACTTTTACAAGATTTTATGATCTTAGAGAAATATCCGGACGCAAATGTTATTTCAGACAATGTGCTTGACATGATTTTCTTAAAACTATCAGGAGGCTAAAAATTATGGCAGAGGTTGTTGGAGTGAGATTCAAAAAAGCAGGGAAGATATATTGGTTTGACCCAAATGATATAGATTTAAAAGCAGGCGATGATGTTATTGTTGAGACTGTCCGTGGGATTGAGATGGGTAAAGTTATGATAGAGAAAAGAGAAGTGCCTGATGAGGAGATAGTTCAGCCTCTTAAAAAGGTTGTGCGAAAGGCAACAGAAGAGGACTATAAAAAGGCTCAGGAAAATATTGAGAAGGCTGCTAGAGCGCTTGAGATTTGTAAAGAGAAGGTCAAAAAACACGGCCTTCCAATGAAACTACTTCATGCAGAGTATACGTTTGACAACAACAAACTACTTTTCTATTTCACAGCAGAGGGGAGGGTTGACTTTAGGGAGCTTGTAAAAGACCTTGCAGCAGTTTTCAGAACAAGGATTGAATTAAGACAGATTGGTGTCAGGGACGATACAAAATTCAGAGGCGGTTTGGGTCCGTGCGGAAGAGAGGTATGCTGTGCAACACACCTTTGTGAATTTCAGCCAATTTCAATTAAGATGGCAAAACAGCAGGGGCTTGTTTTAAATCCTGCAAAAATTTCTGGGCTTTGTGGAAGGCTTATGTGCTGCCTGACATATGAGCAAAAATTCTATGAAGAGGCTATGCTAAGACTTCCTGGCATTGGTGCAATTGTGAGAACTGCTGATGGCGAGGGCGAGGTTGTTGAGGTAAATGTCTTAAAAGAGAAGGTTAAGGTGAGATTTGAGGATGAGCAGCAGAATGTTGAGGTAAAAGAGTACTCTGTTGGGGAGTTTGAGATTATAAAAGACACCAAAAAGATTCAACAACCAATGGTTGCACTTGATGACGATGAACTAAAAGAGCTCTTGGATTTAGAAGAGTAAGCCTTTTTGTTGAGAGAGATTAGATAATATGAGTTTTTGACACTTTAGCAAAAGTGGGCTGCTTGCTATGGGGTTGTAAAAAAGGCAGCCCGTTTTTTAAATTTGTTTTGAGGGGGGATTTCAACGGTGGAAATTGCTCTTTTGTTGGTTGTAATAATCCTTCTTGTTGTGAATATCGTATTAGTATTTAGTATAAAAAACTCCTCTTTTCAGACAAGAGCAGAAGAAAAGTTTGAGAGCATTGAAAAAATGCTCGACAAGCTTCAAAATCTCACTCTTGAACAGATTTCGCAAAATAGAAGCGAGGTTCAAAACACAATCAGCTCTTTTGGCAACCTTCTAATGAGCAGGTTTTCTGACTTTTCGTCGTTTCAGAAATCGCAGTTTGATTCGTTCTCGAACCAAATTTTAAACCTTACAACAACAAGCCAAGAAAAGCTTGAAACAATAAGAAAAGAAGTGGATTCAAAACTTTTGCAAATTCAAGAACAGAACGAAAGAAAGCTTGAGCAGATTCGTCAGACAGTAGATAGTCACCTCCAACAGACGTTAGAAGCCAAGCTTGGTGAGTCTTTCAAACTTGTATCAGAACGTCTTGAGCTTGTCCATAGAGGACTGGGTGAGATGCAGGCCTTAGCAAACGGTGTTGGTGACCTCAAGAGGATTTTGAGCAATGTAAAAGTGCGTGGGACTTTGGGTGAGATTCAACTTGGAAACATTATAGACCAGATTTTGGATACTTCTCAATATGAGAGAAATGTGAGGATAAAACCTCATACACAAGAGCAGGTTGAGTTTGCTATTAAGATTCCATCTAAGAATTCAAATGAAAATGAATTTATATACCTTCCTATAGACTCCAAATTCCCCATTGAGAGTTATGAGCGTCTGCTTGAGGCGCAGGAGAAAAACAATATTGACGAGATTTCGAAGTTTTCAAAAGAGCTTGAAAACAGCATAAAACAGAATGCAAAGACAATTAAGGAAAAATACATAGACCCGCCAAGGACAACCGATTTTGCAATCATGTTTTTGCCAACTGAAGGACTTTATGCAGAGGTTTTGCGAATTCCTGGGCTTTTTGAGTGTGTCCAGAGAGAATATAAAGTCATAATAGCTGGGCCAACAACAATATCTGCTATCCTAAATAGCCTTGCGCTTGGGTTTAAGACTATTGCTATTGAAAAGCGAACAAGCGAGGTATGGGAGCTTTTGTCAGCTGTCAAGACTGAGTTTTCAAAGTTTGGAGAGGTTTTAGAGAAGGTCAAAAAGAAGCTTCTTGAAGCTCAGGATACAATAGACACTGCTGCAAGAAAGACGAAGACTATCGAAAGGAAGCTTAAAAACGTCGAAAGCCTTTCTTCTGATGAGGCTGCACAAAAAGTGTTGTATAGTGATGAAACTGAAGAAGAACAGTAAGAAAATAATTCCATTTATGAAGACTCAAAATTTACATCTTGCAAAATTTTAGTTCATATTTTAAAATATACTCTTGCCTACCTTAAAGTTTTGCAATATGCTATTGCCAAAAATGCAAAAGTAGAATATAATATATTTCATAAACAAAATTGTATACATATATACAATGTGGAGGGTAAGTTTATGGCAAAAGTAGAGTTTAACCCAAGGACAAATCTGATTGAGCAGGCAGCGTATAAATATACACTCCAAGATGTTTCAGAGCCAAACCTTTACAGAGATATTTTTCCATATACAGAAATTCCTAAGATAGCATTCAATCACAGGCATGTTCCTATGTTTGTGCCTGATGAGATATGGATAACAGATACAACCTTCAGAGATGGTCAACAAGCAAGATCACCTTATACAGTTGAGCAGATTGTGAGGCTTTATGACTATCTACATGAGCTTGACAATGACTCTGGTGTCATCAGGCAGACAGAGTTTTTCCTGTACTCTAAGAAGGATAGAGAAGCAGTAATCAAATGTATGGAAAGAGGTTATCGCTATCCAGAGGTTACTTCATGGATTAGGGCACGAAAAGAAGATTTCCAACTTGTAAAAGAAATGGGTATAAAAGAGACGGGTATACTTGTATCTTGCTCAGACTATCACATATTCAAAAAGCTCAACATGACAAGAAAACAGGCAATGGAGATGTACCTTTCAATTGTTGAGGCGGCGCTTGAAAATGGCATAATTCCACGCTGCCACTTTGAAGATATTACAAGAGCAGACTTTTACGGCTTTGTTGTGCCGTTTGCAAATGAGCTCATGAAACTTGCAAAACAGGCAAACATGCCGGTTAAAATCAGGGCATGTGATACACTCGGGCTTGGTGTTTCATACCCAGGGGTTGCACTGCCAAGAAGTGTTCAAGGCATAATTTATGGACTTAGACACTATGCAGAGGTTCCTTCTGAGTGGCTTGAGTGGCATGGTCACAACGACTTTTACAAGGCTGTTGTGAACTCAGGTACTGCATGGCTATATGGTGCGTCTGCTGTTAACTGCTCACTTTTGGGAATCGGCGAGCGAACAGGTAATACGCCTTTGGAGGCTATGGTAATTGAATACGCTCAGCTTCGTGGTACAACAAAGAACATGAGGCTTGAGGTTATCACAGAGATTGCAGACTACTTTGAAAAAGAGCTTGACTATGAGATTCCACCTCGAACACCGTTTGTTGGTCGTGCATTTAACGCAACAAGGGCAGGAATTCACGCAGATGGTATTTTGAAAGATGAGGAGATTTACAACATCTTTGATACAAAAAAGATTTTAAACAGGCCAATTGTCATTGCAGTTGACGCACACTCAGGTCTTGCTGGTATTGCAGCATGGATTAACACTTACTTTAGGCTTGAGGGCGACCAGAGGATTGACAAGCGTGACCCACGAGTGGCTAAAATAAAAGAGTGGGTTGACAAAGAGTACGAAAACGGTAGAACAACTGTTATTGGTGATGACGAGCTTGAAATGGTAGTACGTGAGGTCATGCCAGAGTTATTTAAGATGCATGAGAGTAGGGTGAAGTGATTAATAGGCTTATAGATGTTAAGAATGTAAAAGCTGGCAGCATTAAACTGCCAGCTTTTTATATAAAATTACAGGATGGGAGTAAAAAACATCTCGATAATCTTAAACTGAAATATATAAACTCCTAACTCAGCAACTGATGAAAGATTAAATTTGCTTTTATGACTTACTGACAAAAGGGCGAGGTAGTTTGTTAAAAGCAAGACGAACAGTAAAAGAATTAATTTGTATTGTAAACTACCAGACACAATCACAAAAAGAAGGTACAATAAAAAAGAAAAAATGCATGCAAGCAAAGGAGTTATGAATTTATAAGATGGTAGATTTTTAAAATAAAAAACATCTTTTTTTAAATCGTACTGGTTTGCAGGCAAAAATTTCATAAAAAAGATTACAAAAATCTGCAGAAGTAGGAAAATTATTTCTCTATACTGTCCAAAATATCTATAAGCAAAACCAAAAAACACAGCAATAATTAATGCCATTATTACCTGCGAAAGAGATGTTCTTTTGATAATGATTAAATCTTTATATATTGAAGCAAATATCTTTGGCATATACACTTCAAAGCTTTTTTGCAAACTTGGGGTGATTAAGCTATAAAGTCTCCAGCTATAATCAGTTAAATAATTAAAATTGCCATTTGCAAATCCGACTTTAATTTTATACATGATAGCGCCTAACTCTGTAATTTTTTTGCAATCCCAATGTTGATGCAAAAATATCAGAGGTACAAATAAAACTGCTACTAACCACTCAAGCCTATGTATGAAACCTAATATGGTTATAATGACAAATAAAAATTTAATGCTTTTCCTATTTTTACTAATATAAAATGATTTAAAGAATATTATAAACTCAGCACAAATTGAAGCAAAAAAGAATCTTTTTGTGAAACTGCATAGAAAAACAATCATCTCTTTATTTGTGAAAAAGTCAAAGAAATAGAGAGTAAAGAAATATACAATAAAGTAAAAAAGAGCCAATTTAATTATCTTATATATCACTGACAGTAATACTCTAAACAAAAGCCAGTTTGTAGAATAATAAAAGATTTTGATACTTGGAGTTTGAGGACAGAGTGTACTTATTTTAGACGTCAAAGTTTTTAAGAAAAAGAAAGCTACCAAAACAAGCATTTGCAAAATGGCATTTGACTTTAAAATTATAAGAAATTTTTCAAATGCAAGAATTAAAACATATAAATCTGTAGAAGGCAACACGAGTGGCAATGCTGCAAGTATAAAGATTGCTCCAAGTCCCGCAGGAAGATAATTTTTCATAAACTTTTTATATAGCTGAAAAGTATCCCTTACTTCTGCTTTGAGTATTGTAAATATCATCTTTTTAGGTTTCATCCTTTCGCTAAAATAATGTTTCTGTCAACAAATTTTTCCAAATACTCATTTTTTTGATGCGATGTCAAAATAATAGTTTTCCCACATTTTTTTAGTGTTTCTAATATCTCACAAAATGTCAAAATGGTTTTTGAGTCTAAATTAGCGAAAGGCTCATCTGCAATGTAAACATCAAATCTTTTCAAAAGACTTAGAGCTATCATAAACTTCTGTTTAGTTCCTTTAGAGAGCCAAGATGGAAAGAAGTTGTGATAGTTTTTAAATCTAAAACGACAGAGATAGAATCAATAAGTGACTGTGCTTCTTTTTTTGAATATCCATACGTTATTGCAACCAGCTTCATATGCTCTTTTACTGTAAGTGCTTCATAGTAAATAGGTTCATCTGGTAAAAAAGAAATCGGCAAATCCTTTAAATTCTCTTTTTTAAGGTCAACTCCTCTGAAAAGTACTTCTCCTTGGTAGTCTATATCAAATTTTGATAGTATATTTAACAGGGTTGTCTTTCCAGTTCCATTTGGCCCTTCAATCAATACACACTCACCTTCAAATATCTCAAAAGACAACCTTTCAAATACAACCTTTTTTCCAAAAGATTTTGTCAGATTAAAAGATTTATATAGCATCCTTTTTTCCATTTTTTCAGCCTTCTTCAAAGCAAAAAATCTATGTATTTAACCAATTCTGTTATTTAATTTCTTCTATATTATACCAAACAAAGATACAATTATCAAATATTTTTCACTTAAGGAGTGCAAATGTTTCAAAATATTACAATGATAATATTGACAAATAATAACTCTTGTGATAATGTAAAGAAAATTATAGATTTTTGGAGTGATGGAAAATGAAAAGGTCAAAGGTGTGGATTAGTTTAAGTTGTATAATGTTGATTGGAATTGTACTTATTATAGTTTTAGAATGTGGAATTTGGAAAAGTAACAAAAATAGCAGAGACACTGCTGAAATTGCAGCAGATTTTGTCAAGAAAAAAGGTTATGCTATAGAGGTGAATAGTGGATTTGAATATAAAATTGTTTTGCCCAAAAATCTTTCTCAATTTGAAAGGCATTCTAAAATAAAAAGGTTAATTAAAGTATTTGAGCTTGAGGCGTATAAAAGGAAAACTTTAACTATTTTCGGTTATTGTGTCGAAAAAGATGGAAAAGACGCAGGCACTTATATTTTGTGTATAGACGGCAGTAAAATAATTGGCAGCTTTCTTGACGAAACTGAAAACGAAGAGTACGTTACTCTTTTGAGAACAACATTTGGTATAAACCAATAGAATTGGGATAGGGTTCAATAATAAAAACCGTTCGAGCAGAAAAGTTAATATGGTACTTTGTTTTCATCTTGTATACAAGTATACTTTGATGATATAATATATAGGGTATCCCAAAACAAAATCAAGTTGGCAGGAGGTTTTAAAACACAATGGGTTTGAGTGTTGCTCAGAAGATTATAAAAGAGCATTTAGTCAAAGGTGAAATGATACCCGGAAAAGAGATAGCTATCAGAATTGACCAGACCTTAACACAAGACTCAACAGGTACAATGGCATACCTTCAATTTGAAGCAATGGGAATTGACAGAGTAAAAACAAAAAGGTCTGTTGCATACATTGACCACAACACACTTCAAACAGGTCCAGAGAATGCAGATGATCATCTATACATACAGACGGTTGCTAAAAAGTATGGAATTTACTTCTCAAAACCTGGAAATGGAATCTGCCATCAAGTTCATTTAGAACGATTTGCGGTACCAGGTCAAACTCTTTTGGGCTCGGATAGCCATACACCAACAGCTGGCGGAATAGGTATGCTTGCAATTGGGGCAGGCGGCTTGGATGTTGCGGTTGCAATGGGTGGTGGCGAGTACTATTTTATTATGCCAAAGATTGTAAAAGTGAATCTAAAAGGAAGACTTCAGCCTTGGGTTTCCGCAAAGGACATCATCTTAGAGCTTCTTTGCAGGCTTACTGTCAAAGGCGGAGTTGGCAAGATTTTTGAATACACAGGTGAAGGTGTAAAAACTTTGTCAATTCCGGAGAGAGCAACAATCACCAACATGGGTGCAGAGCTTGGTGCAACAACATCAATCTTTCCATCTGATGAAATAACATATGAGTTTTTGAAAGCTCAAGGTCGCGAAAAAGACTTTGTTGAAATTTTACCAGACCCTGACGCTGTATATGATGAGGAGATTGAGATAGATTTGTCAAGCTTGGTGCCGCTCGCAGCATGTCCACACAGCCCTGACAATGTTGTGCCTGTGAGTGAGCTAAAAGGTATAAAGGTTGACCAGGTTGCAATTGGAAGTTGTACAAACTCATCGTACAAAGATCTTATGAAGGTTGCAAAGATTTTAGAAGGAAAGACAATTGCTGAGCATGTATCACTTGTTATATCACCAGGTTCAAAACAGGTTTTGAGCATGCTTTCACAAAATGGAGCTTTAGCGTCTTTGGTTTCAGCTGGGGCGAGGATTTTAGAGTGTGCGTGTGGTCCATGTATTGGTATGGGTCAAGCACCAAGGACAAATGGAATTTCACTCAGAACATTTAACAGAAACTTTGAAGGTCGAAGCGGAACACCTTCTGCAAAGGTTTATCTTGTATCACCTGAGACTGCTGCAGCATCAGCTATAACAGGCTACATCACAGATCCAAGGACCTTGGGCGATGAACCTCAGGTTGAGATGCCAAAAAGCTTTCTTATAAATGACAACTTGATAGTACCACCTGCTGAAAATCCAGATGAAGTTGAGGTTATACGAGGACCAAATATAAAGCCATTCCCACAAGGAAAGCCACTACCAGAGGTAGTAGTTGGCAAAGTTTTGGTAAAGCTTGGTGACAATATTACAACAGACCATATTATGCCGTCTAACGCAAAGCTTTTGCCATACAGGTCAAACATCCCATATTTGTCTGACTACTGTTTGACACCATGTGACCCGGATTTTCCAAAGAAAGCGCGCGAAAATGGTGGCGGTTTTATTGTTGGTGGAGTAAACTACGGTCAGGGCTCCTCAAGAGAGCATGCAGCACTTGTTCCGCTTTATTTAGGAATTAAAGGGGTTTTAGCAAAGAGCTTTGCACGAATTCACATGGCAAATTTAATTAACAACGGAATTATTCCTATGGTGTTTGAAAATCCGAACGATTATGATACAATTGAAGAGATGGATGAGCTAAAAATTGAAAATGCAAGAGATCAGATTGAGAAGAGTGATGTGCTGATAATAGAAAATGTCACAAAGGGCTTGAAGTATAGAATGGTTTTGAATCTCACAGAAAGACAACGTCAGATGATTTTACATGGAGGTCTTTTGAACCTGACAAAGGCAAAAGGGATGAACTAAAAAGTATAGTAAATAGTAATTTTTAAGAAGAGGGGATACAAAGTCCCCTCTATATAATTAAAAATTTGCTTTGAGGAGGATGACAGATGAGCTATACAATTACTCTTATACCTGGCGATGGAATAGGGCCTGAAGTGACAGATGCTGCAAGAAGAGTTTTGAATGCATCTGGTGTGAAAATTGAATGGGAAGTTGTTGAAGCAGGTGAAAAGGTTATGCAAGAGCATGGCACACCACTTCCAGACTATGTCCTTGAGAGTATAAAGAAAAATAAGGTTGCATTAAAAGGGCCAATTACAACACCTGTTGGGACAGGCTTTAGAAGTGTAAATGTTGCTCTTCGTCAAGCTCTAAATCTTTATGCAAATGTAAGACCAGTGAAGTCTTATGAAGGTGTTCCAGCAAGGTATACCAATGTAGATTTAATAATTGTCAGAGAGAACACAGAAGACCTTTATGCAGGCATTGAGTACATGGCAGGCGATGATGCAGCAGTTGGTGTTAAAATAATAACAAGAAAGGCAAGCGAGAGGATTGTAAGGTATGCTTTTGAGCTTGCAAGAAGAGAAAGAAGGAGAAAAGTTACAGCTGTTCACAAGGCAAACATCCAAAAGCTCACAGATGGCCTATTTTTGGATGTAGCAAGAAAGGTAGCTCAAGACTATCCTGATATAGAGTTTGAAGACATGATTGTCGATGCGATGAGCATGAAACTTGTTCAAAGTCCAGAAAACTATGATGTTTTAGTTATGCCAAACATGTATGGTGACATTCTTTCTGACTTGGCAGCAGGCTTGGTAGGGGGCTTAGGGATAGCACCAGGTGCTAACATTGGAGAGGATGGGGCAGTGTTTGAGCCAATTCATGGTTCTGCCCCAAAAAGAGCAGGACAGAACATGGCAAACCCGACCGCAACAATCCTCTCTGGTGTTATGATGCTGAGGTACTTAGGCGAGCTTGAAGCTGCTGACAGAGTTGAAAAGGCAGTGGCTAAAGTTATAAAAGAAGGGAAAGAGGTTACATATGACCTTGGCGGTTCAACTGGTACAAAAGAGTTTGCTGATGCTGTTATTCGTGAGATGGAAAGACTATAAAAAATTAAATTCTTTTATGAAGGTGATTTTGGATGGTTTACAATCATTCAGATGAGAGGGAAAGTAGATATTCACCACTTTATGAAAAAATATTTGAGATCATCAAAGAAAGGATTTTAATGGGTATTTTAAAACCGGGCGACCCTCTTGTTGAGGTAAAACTTGCAGAAGAGCTTGGTGTTTCACGAACACCTATAAGAGAGGCCCTGCGCCAGCTTGAGCTTGAAGGGCTTGTGTATTCTATACCTCACAAAGGTGCGTTTGTTGCTGGTGTTACTGCTCAAGACATAGAGGACATATACACAATAAGGATGCTTTTAGATGGACTTGCTGCACGCTGGGCGGCCCAGAAGATTACAAAAGACGAAGAAGATGAGCTGACAGAGATAATTACGCTTATGGAGCTTTATACAAGAAAAAAAGATATTCCAAAGGTGATGAAAACAGACTCACAGTTTCATCAGCTTATTTACAAGGCCTCTAAAAGCAAACCGCTCGAGCATGTTTTGTCAACATTTCATAGCTATATTATAAGAGCAAGAGCAACGTCATTTGAAACACCCGGTAGGCTTGAAGAGGCTATGGAAGAGCACAAGCTCATATTTGAGGCAATTGTAAATAAAGACCCTGACAAGGCTGAGGAGTATATGAAGCTTCATGTAAAGAACGCAGCCAAAAACCTGATTGAACAGAAAAAGATGGAAGAAAAGACTGTGGCAGGGAAGTAGGGACTCTTCCCTGCTATTTTTTTTTGAGGTATCATCCTCTTCTGAAGAGGGAAAAATACTGAATATAGAAATTAATGTAAAAAAGGAGAAAAGATTTTTAAAACCTATGATGAAGATAGAAAATATAAAGGTTTACAACAATAAGAATATCTATTCTGACAAAAAAGTGGCTGTGGTAGATGTCAAATGCGATATTGAAAAGGCACAGAAGTTTGCAACCTATTGTATCCAGATTCAAAATTTGATTGGGTATAACCTGATTGAGTTTTATGACTGTATAAAAGAGGTAGACAAGATAAAAGTGATTATTGAACATGACAATCCAAAGGTAATTTCTCAAGTAATAGAACTTGCTGTTGAAGCTGTGAACAATAATTTAAAAATTGAGGATTGTCAGGATAAGATCTTGAAACTGAAAAAGCTCACAATTGAGACAGAGCTGAGTCCTAATACAAGGCTTTTGAAAAATGCATGCCAGAAAAGAGGTATAAGATTTACAAGGATTGGTTATACAGACACATGTGTATTGGGTGAAGGGAAGTGGGCGAAGGTTTTTTCAGGTCTTTTGAGTGATCATGACTTTGCTCAATTGAGTTTGTCTTTTGACAGAGAGCTGCAAAAGAGAGTCTTGCAGGCAAATGGTTTTCCGGTTCCAATGTTCAGAGTTGTATTTACACAAAATGAGCTTGTGCAAGCAGTAAAAGAACTTGGTTTTCCTCTTTCAATAAAAGGTTGTTGTAAGAATTCACCAAATTTTATAAATATAAGAACAAACCAACAGGCAATAGAGACTTTCAATACAATAAAAAACTTTGAAAACAGAGTAGTGGTAGAGAGGTTTGTCTTGGGAAACAGTTACAAGGTTTTGGTTGTAAATGGCAGGATGGTTGCTGCTATAAAAAGGATATCGCCTTATATTATAGGAGATGGAAAAAAGAAGATTTTAGAGCTTCTAAGTGAGGCAGAGAGGCAAAATAAACAGATTCAGAAGAATATACTTAAACAGGGTTTTAATCTGTATGACATTTTACCAAGGGGAATGAGTATATATTTAAAAGAGGCCACAAATTTTAAAAATGGATGTATTGTAGAGGATGTAACAGAGCAGGTAGCATGTACAAATCAGCAGCTCTTTTGCAATGTTGTACAAAAATTTGGTTACCAGTTTGCAGTTTTGGACTTTGTAACAGAGAATATCTCTTTGCCATATACAACAATTGGTGGTTATATTGTAGATATAGAGACGAACGCCGATTTGAGGGTATTTTGTCAAAACTGCAATGTTGATGTATATGGCGCAATCCTGGATGTATACTTTGAAAAAATGCCAAACCCGTCTGTACCGATAATTGCTGTTTCAGGAACATTTGGAAAAAGCACAATTCTCCAGATTATAAGATATATTTTGCAAAGATGCGGTGTTGAGACTACAATAGACTTTGATATAAACAATTTTTATCTTAGAAATATTTCTGATACCTCAGATGTAAAACTGATTGAGTTCAATCCCTCAGATCAAATTGAAGAAATAGAGGTTGAACCATGCATAGGAATAATAGCAAATACCTTAAATGAAAATCAAATAGAAAGAAATATACTATTTTCAAGAAGTATAAAAGAAAATGGATACCTTATTTTAAACATAAACGACCCTTTTAAATACCTCTATAGTAGCAAAGCAAAGTGCCAAATTGTATTTACTTCAGCTAAATTTGACCATCCTGACCTGAAGGCTCATATTGAATTGAAAAAACCTTGTGTGTATCTTGAAGATGATTCAATTATAATCTTTGATGGGAGAGAAACATTTGAATTTTGTAGCATAAAAGAAATTCCGTATTCATATGATGGGAAACTCAAATTTGCAATAGAAAATATCCTGCAAGTTGTGGCAGCACTTTACTTTTTCGGTGTTGATCCTGAGATCATTTACAAGTTCTTGATTGAGTATAAAAACGACTCTCATCAAAACCCTGGTAAGTTTAACATCTTTGATATCAATGGGGTTAAAGTTATAATTGACGATATTCAAAAAAAGGAACATGTCAAGATTGTTATCGAAAATCTTGAGCAGATAGGGATTTGTAAGCTTTTATTTGTATGTGATAGTACTAAAAAGGATTTAATAGATTTTGTAGAAGATAGAGAAAGGATTGTTTACAAGGATATAAAGGTTTTTGAAGATGTTATAGCACTGATTTCTGTGGCCATGAGAAAAGCGAAAAAGGGCGAAGGCGTTTTTATTATCCTTCCAGAACCTCTTAATAAGGATATAACATTCGAAATACGGGAAAGTTTAGCAAGGCGTAAAAAGAATTTTGTTAACAATGCTTGAAATAAGACTTTAAGTTTAGTATCATATCCACTATGGGGATTTTGTAAAAAAACTTGTTAGGAGATGATTTTGCCATGAAACTACCTGAGATTTTTAAATATAGAGGTAGAGAGGTTTACAAGATAAAAAATAATCTCATTCACTACGGACGGCCTAACGATAAGTTTATAGCTGTGCTTGTAGTTTTGGGAACTGAAGAGTACAAGGGTTATAAAATCTCATCACCACTTTCTGTTGAGCTTCAGATAAACAACCCAAAACTTACTGTAAAAGAGAGGGTTGTTAAAAAAGGTGAAGCAGACAACTTGTACAAGGCACTTGAGCTTGCGCATGTGTGGCTGACCCAGGCAAACGGTGAGTAAATTTTTGACGGTTGATTTTAATGCATTTTGGGAGTATAATTTAACTTATAGAGAAAGCTTTTATAAAAAAACTAAATAAAAGTTTGGCTGTGCTATGATGGGGAGGTAGCGGTGCCCTGTAACCCGCAATCCGCTACAGCGGGGTCGAATAGCCAGCATGAGGTATAACCCTGTTGGCATTGAGGGTAAGCCAGGGGCGAGGATGGTTGTGTCCTGCGCAACGCGACGGCTGTGAACCCCGCCAGGTCCGGAAGGAAGCAACGGTAAGCAGTTTTTCGCGTGTGCCGCAGGGGTGCATGACAGGAGCCTGGCTGGCTTACTATTTCACCAGGAGGGTTATATCGAAGCTGGTTGCACAGCCATTTATTGTTTGCTCTTTCCAGGAAGATTAATCTAAAAGTTAATAATTTTATTGACACATACTTATTTATAGAATATAATATAGAAAAATATAGCATAGGCTTACAAAGGGAGGATAAGCCACAAATGATAATCGTAGAAGGACAGCAGCTTTTGACCTCCCAAATGACAGCAGTTCTGAAGCCTTACATAGGCGAGGCTCATCTTATCTCAAGTGTCTTAGTTTTGACTCATCTTATGGGACTCAAAGAATTTTCCTTTTTTGGTGATGAAAAGACCTATTTGAAGCTTAAAAAACTTCTCTTTCCAAACGTTTACATTCATTTTTGCATGGATAGCTTTGAGATTGCTTTTGTTGATGTAACTGCTATGAAAAAGAATTTTTTGAATCTTTTTCTGTTTAGAAACTGGGTTGAGACTTTGAAGTTTGGTAAAAAGGTGCTTTTATATGATGTTCTGAAGGAAGGTAACAGCGTGTTTGAACTTTGCGAGTATATTCTTCTCAACCACCAGATGTACATTTGTGAAAAAGAAAAACTATAAAGAGGGAGAAAAGCAGAGGGAGATTTGAAAAGTCTCCCTTTTAAATTTTTGATAAAATGGGGTATAATTAAATCATCCCTCGCAAACAGGGGAATAAATTAATATATAGGTAAAATTAATACTTATGAGGGCATCAGATATGAAAAAGAGTACAAGTTTTACAATTACAACCTGTTTGACTTTTATGCCTGCCTTAGTATTTGCACAATTTAATCTGTCAAAAGAGTTAACTGAATTTTATCTTTACAAATCTTTCAAAATTGCAGGACTTGTGGCAATAAGTGGAGTATTTACCGTATCTCTTACCTTAGGCAATGAATTAAAGAATACTTTGCTTTACAGTTTCGGAAAAGCTTTTTTAAGCCTTACTATATTGAAATTTTTGTATGTCCTGAGTTTAGATAAAGACATTATAGATAATGTTAGAAATGTACAGGGTCCTGATTTTTTGAATGCTTTATTTAAACTTTTAATTATCTATTCTTTGTTATTTTCAATAGTGTTTAAAGATAAGCTTAGGTCTCTTTGGGAAAAATGGGTTGTTGCCATTAACGTTGTTGTAGCAGTGTATGGAATTTGGTTTTTTGGCAGTATAAGCATAGGCTATAAAGGTTCCTTTTTGCTCTCAGAAGAGACATTAACACATCTTTACACATTTTGTGAGATATTAATTATGATAGGGATTTTACTGTCTGTTTTTTCGCTTTTTACAAACGTAAACTACAGACAATTGAAGAGTTTGAATCTATTTTTAATTTTATTTGGTTTTGGTGAAGGTATATTGATCATTACAAAGAGAAATGGAATACTTTTAACAGAAGCGTTACAGAACTTTGCACTCTTATATCTTTTTATTGCTATATTTTTAAGTGTTACCTTACATCAATTTAGATTTTTACGCCAGCTTTCTTTGTTTAGCAGTGAGGTTTTGAAAGAAAAGCTTGACATTAGGAAGAGTTTTGATCTACTTGTTGAGTTTGTGTATGAGATATACTCTAAGGTTTTTTCAAAAATCTGCTTTTACTATCTTCAACATGAAAATGTGTTTAAGCTTATAACAACAAAAGGTGATGATGATGTTGAAGACATTCAAGAAAAAGTGATATTAAAGTTAAATAGTGAATACTTTAGTGATTCAAAAATGGACATTGAAGTTTTTAATATTCCAAGACTTAAAGAATTTCTCCAGTTGGAAGAGGATGAGTATTTTTCTATTTCAAGCGTTTACAAAAATGCAGCAGTTGTTCCAATTTATAGGCAAAACCAAATTGTTGCCCTTTTGATTTGTTATACAAAGATTAAGAATTTCAAGCTCAGCAATGAGCTTATAGATGGGCTTTTGATATTCAAAAACTTTTCACAAGCACTTTTGTCTCAAATAGAGAGAATAGAAAAGATACGAAGCTTGTCAGCAGAGGATGAGCTAACTGGCCTTTACAACAGACGATATTTTATCAAAGAATTAATTATGGAGTCACTTTCGTGTGACAGGTATGGTGGCAAGTTTTGTTTAGCTTTCTTTGATATGGACAATTTAAAACTTCTGAATGACTTTTATGGGCATTCAATGGGTGACAAGGCAATAAGGATGATAGCAAGGGCTATAAAGGACAATATCAGAAAGACTGATGTTCCGGCAAGGCTTGGTGGAGATGAGTTTGCCGTGATATTTAAAAACTGCAGCAAAGAAGATATAGAAGATAGAATAAAAAACATAAAAAAGCTTATTGAAGAAGAGTCGGAAAAACAGCTTCCCAAAAAGATAAGAGTTAGCTGTGGTGTTGCAGTGTACCCTGATGATACGAAAAGCCTGGATGAACTTTTGAAGATTGCAGATATGCGAATGTATGAGGAAAAATTGAAAAACAAAGGGGAGAGTAAATGATGCAGGAGAAAAAAGATACTGCCAATGTATTTTTTGTGGATGTAAACCAATATCAGGAAGTTCCAGTTGGTACTGTACTTCTGGATTTAGTACCTAAGTTCCAGATACTTTTTAAATCTCCAATTATTGCTGCAAAGGTTGACAATGAGATAAAAGAGCTAAAGTATGTAGTTTCAAAAGACTGCAAGATAAAGTTTATTGACATGACCCAAGAAGATGGGATGAGGATTTACAGAAGAAGTTTGATTTTTGTTTTAATTGTGGCAACAAGGATGCTGTTTAAAGAAGCTGTGAATGTTCAGCATTCACTTTCAAAAGGACTATATTGTGAGGTTGAAAATAGGAAACTGTCTGATGAGGACATACTTCTAATCAGGCAAAAGATGCAGGAGATAATAGAAAAAGATATTCCTTTTAGAAGAGAAAAGGTTACAAGAGAGGAAGCAGTTAAACTTTTTGAAAGTATGGGGTATTTGGATAAAGCAAGGACAGTAAAGTTTTCTGAAAACGACCACGTCTATATTTACTACTGTGGCGATTTTGTAGATTATTTTTACGGACACATGGTACCATCAACTGGGTATCTTAAAATCTTTGATTTGATTCGCTACCAAGACGGAATGGTTTTGCTGTACCCTGACAAGTCTAACCCATTCAAACTTCAAGAGTTTGTGGAGAACAAAAAACTATTTGCTGTGTATCATGAATACAAAAACTGGGGCAAGATTCTGAAAGTAACAGATGTTGGTGAGCTTAACCAAGTAATTGCAAGTGGTAAGATAAGAGAGTTTATAAGAGTATCAGAGGCTCTTCATGAAAAGAAGATTGCATATATTGCTGATGAGATTTCTAAAAACCCGGATATTAAAGTAGTTTTGATTTCTGGTCCGTCATCATCAGGAAAGACAACGTTTGCGCATAGGCTTGCAATTCAGCTTAGAGTGAACGGAAAAAATCCAATTTACATTGGTCTTGATGACTATTTTTACGAAGATAGGGTGCCACTTGACGAGAATGGAAAGCCTGACTATGAATCAATCGAGGCAATTGATATTGAGCTTTTCAATACACAACTGATAGATTTAATTTCGGGCAAAGAAGTTGTTTTGCCCAAGTTTGATTTTATAAACCGAAAACGCACATTTCAAAGAAAAGTTAAACTTGAGGAGAATGATATTATAATAATTGAAGGAATTCATGGATTAAATAGTAGGCTTACACCAATGATAGATGATAGGAATAAATTTAAGATATATGTAAGTTCACTTACGCATTTGAACCTTGACAAACACAACCGTATTCAAACAACCGACTATAGGATACTCAGGCGAATTGTCAGAGATGCTCGTACAAGAGGTGCCTCTGCAAAAAGGACAATTTCAATGTGGCCATCTGTACGAAATGGCGAAGAAAAAAATATTTTTCCATACCAAGAGATGGCTGATACAATGTTTAACTCTGCTCTGATTTATGAACTTGCTGTTTTGAAAAAGTATGCAGTGCCGCTTCTTAAAACAATTACAAAAGAAGATGAGGAATACTCTGAAGCACAACGGCTTTTGCATTTTTTAAGCTTTATACTCTCTGTTGATGATGAACGTGAGATTCCTCCACAATCAATCATAAGAGAGTTTATTGGTGGCTCTTGCTTTTATGATTTTTAATAAAAAATGGTCTGGGACCAAAGCCTCCCAGACCATTTTTATTAGTTTTCATTTCAAAATTTAACATGCTGACTTAAAAAGTAAGATTTGTTGCTGAGCTATTTGTGCTGTTATTCTGGCCAGGAATTTGACCGCTTCCAAAGCCTCTGAACTTGCCCCAAAAACCATGCATCTTGCCAAAACCCATACAGCTACCCTTTTTAAAACCTCTAAATCCTTTAAATCCAAATCTTTTTGACAAATCCCAGTTTGTAATTTTGGTCTTGATAGCTTCTTTCATCTTATCAGCCTGATCTTTTGTGATTTTTCCATCTGACAGCAGCTTGTCAATCTTCGCTGTTTCCATTGCAATGAGCTTGTTTTTGAAATCTTGCTCAGAAATATTCTTTGCTTTTAGGATATCCTGCAATGTCTTTCCATTTTTTAGCTCGTTCAAAAGCTCATCCTTTGTCATACCAAGCACAGATGCAATATCGCTCATCATGTCAAGTCCCAAAAATCCTCTGCCAAAAGCCTTGTCTTTAAAACCAAAGAAAGGTGTTTTCCCGTCCCAGCTGTCAAGTTTTTGTTTGATGTTTTGTTTAAGTAGATTTGCGCGGTCAGTTGTTATCTTGCCACTCTTGACGGCTTCATCAATTTTAGCATATAGCGCATCTAAAAGCTTTACCTTAAACTGTTCTAATGTCAACCCTTTTTCTTTCAAAATGTCCAAAAATGTCTTTCCGCTTTGGA
Organism: Caldicellulosiruptor sp. F32; assembly: GCF_000404025.1. NCBI lineage: Bacteria > Bacillati > Bacillota > Caldicellulosiruptorales > Caldicellulosiruptoraceae > Caldicellulosiruptor > Caldicellulosiruptor sp. F32. Next base: position 44,830 of record NZ_APGP01000083.1, on the reverse strand, counting down.
TTTGCTTTTGAATGTCCTCTTTCTTCATTCCCAAGATGCTCTCAATGGTGCTACTGATGTTAAGGTCAACTCCACAGCCTTTGCCTTGCTTACCAAACCAAAGCTTTGTCAAGGAAGCTTTTAAAATGGTTGGTTTTGCCGCTTTGCTTCCTCCTGCAAACGCAAGGCTTACACTCAACACTAAAGCTGCAATTAAAACAATCCCAATAATTACTTTAAACTTTCTCAAAACTTATCACCTCTTTTTATAGAATGCTTTCTTTCACTTTATATTATTCCACACAAATTGGAGTTTTCTGTTGCAAAATTGTAAAAATATTTTGAAGGCAAGAATTTACAATTAAAAGTGTTTTGTGTTTCGCTTTAAAGGGGTATATTAACAGTGAAATTAAGATTTTGAAGGGAGGGCATTTTGAAAAATGAGGTATATTGTAATTGGGGCTGTTGCAGGCGGGATGACAGCTGCAATGAAGATAAGACGGAACGACGATAAAGCACAAATTGTAGTTTATGACAAAGACACAGACATCTCGTACTCTGGCTGTTCTCTTGCGTATTACATCTCAGGAGTCATAAAAGACAGAAAAAGCATTGTTCCAAGAGATGTTGAGTATTTCAAAAAGTTCAATGTTGAAGTAAAAACAAGTCATGAGGTCTTGAAGGTTGACACAAAGACAAAGTCAGTTCTTGTAAAAGACCTTTCGACAGGTAATATGTTTGAAGACAGGTTTGACAAACTTATAATTGCAACAGGTGCTCAGGCTTTCATTCCAAAGATTGAGGGAATAAACCTTGATGGAATATTCACGCTCAGGAATGTAAAAGATGCGGACAGGATAAAAGGGTATATTGAAAAAACAAGTCCCAAGAAAACCTTAATAATCGGTGGTGGGTATATAGGTCTTGAGATGGCAGAAGCACTTTCTCTTTTGGGTATGGAAGTTTTGATTGTCGAAAAGCAGAAAAATATTTTGCCAAACCTTGACGATGACATGGCAAGGCTTGTTGAAAACTACCTTTTGCAAAAGGGAATACAAATTAGGAATGATTCTTCTGTTTTGCGATTTGAAGGTGAGGGCAAAGTAAAAGAAGCAGTTTTGAGCGATAAAAGTAAAATCCCTGCCGATTTTGTTTTGATTTCTGTTGGAGTACGCCCAAATACAGAGTTTTTAAAGGACTCTGGCATTGAACTCTTGGAAAATGGTGCAATCAAGGTTGATGAGTATATGAGAACAAACATAGAAGATATCTTTGCAGCAGGTGACTGTGCAGCTGTGTACTTCAAGCTAAATGGTAAGACTATGTATGTGCCGCTTGGCTCAACAGCAAACAAAATGGGAAGAATTGCTGGGGAGAACGCAACAGGCGGAAATTTGAGATTTAACGGAATTTTAGCGACCTCAATCTTTAAGGTGTTTGATTTGACAATTGCCCAGACAGGGTATACAGAAAAGATGGCAAGGCAGGATGAGATTGAATATGAGATTGGGCATGTTACAAAGCCGCACATCTCAACAGCTTATCCTGGTGCGGAAAAGATGACTATAAAAGCCTTGGCAGAGCTAAGTTCACGGAAAATCATAGGTGCGCAGATTGTAGGTACAAAAGGGGTTGACAAGAGGATTGATGTATTGGCCACAGCTATTTATTCTGGTTTGACTGTAGATGACCTATTTCAGCTTGATTTGGCATACGCACCGCCGTTTTCGTCAGCAAAAGACCCTATTCACTATGTGGGAATGGTTATGTCAAACTTACTTGATGAAAAAAAGTTCAATTGTACACAGGAAAAACTTCTTCAAAAGATAAAAAATGGTGAGGATTTTGTTGTATTGGATGTGAGAACGCCTGAGCAGTACCAGAAAAAACATATAAAAGGTGCGATAAACATCCCGCTTGAGATGATATATCAAAAAATAAATCAACTTCCCAAAGATAAACCAATAATTGTGTACTGTAACAGTGGAGTCAGCTCAAATATAGCACAAAACATCTTGCAGCAAAATGGATTTAGAAAGGTTTGTAATCTCTCTGGCGGAATTTTAAATGTCACACTTCCTGAACTCCTGGAAGGAGAGTAAAAAAGGTGTTTAAATAGGTTTTTGGTCCTACACCTTTTTCTTTTTTGTCAAAATCTTTAGAACAATTGCCCACACTAATACTACAATAGTAGCCAGAAGAAGAATTGCAAGCCAAAAGAGGTTTATATCCTTTTTGTACAAGAACTTAAAAAGACTAAACCCATACCAGTAAAAGTATACATAAAAAGTTGCCCAGATTGTATCACCAATGAATGAGGATATGACATATTCATAAAAATTCATTTTGCTAATTCCAGCCAAAAAAATTACAGGTGTGCGCGGCACACCAATTATTCTTGCAATTGGCACGGCAAAGATTCCATACTTTACAAAAAAATTGTTGACAGACAAAAGGGTTTCTTTTTTTATTTTAAGTATCTTTTCAAAAATATTGATAATAGAACTTCTGCCACTTCTAAGAAGAAGATTAATCGTAAGATTTCCGCATAGGTTTCCAAGTGAGATTACCATAATCAATGTAAAAGGACTGTATTTGTGAAGGTTTATAAGCGCTACTGCTCCAAGATAAGCTATCTGCGTTGGGAATGGTATTCCAAGCCCTTCTATGAACAAAATTAAGAATATTCCAATAAGTCCAAACCTCTCAACCAGATATTTCAGGAAACTAATCATAATTACATCATCTCTTTGAAAAAACTTTTTTCATATATCTATTTTAGTCTTCTTGACATAAAATAAACAGAGAAAATAAAAGTTTATGGAAATCCACAAATAAAATTTTATATGGCTATTAATATCCCACTTCCTGCTTAGGCAATAAAGAAAATACACAATGGCCAGTTGATAGAAAAAATGTTAGGTGAAACTTAATAAAATTTGTGTATAACTTGTATGCAAAGAGTATAAAATTCAAATATAAATGGTGTGAAAGTTAAGAAAATTTCTTGACTTTTCAGGTCATTTGACAAAAAAATTTTTTTAAATTAAAATAACAAAGAAGTTTAGGACAAAAAATATCCACTTTATGGGAGGTTGGTTATGAAAAAATTAAGGTGCCTTGTGGCAAAGCCAAGGGATTTGAAGAAACTCGTCCTTGCCTTTGTCATTGTATTTGTCCTGTCCATCCTACTTGGCGCAATGACAGCACAGGCACTAATAAAAGAGGTAAGTGTGACAATCGATGGCAAAACTTTTTATTATAAAACAATTAAATCAACAGTCAAAGAAGTTTTAGAGGAAAATGGAATTACCATTACAAAAGATGACTATATAAGTCCGAGCTTAGATTCAAAGATTGATGAGAATACTAAAATCGTTATAAAAAGAGCTTTTGAAGTAAAGATTTTGGTAGACGATGAGGAAAAGGTTGTATATATTCCAACTGGCACAGTTGAAGATGCCATCAAAAAAGCAGGTGTATCTCTTGGAAAGTCGGACAAAGTAAACCTTCCGCTATCTCAGATTCTTGACAAGCCCACGGTGATAAAAATTACCCGTGTAAAGGAAAAGATAGTAGTTGAAAAACAAAATATACCATTTTCTACAATAACAAAGACGAATTATAGGATGGACCATGGTAAACAAAAAGTTGTCCAGCAAGGTCAAGATGGTATATTAGAAAAGAAGTTTAAGATTGTTGTAGAAGATGGCAAAGAGGTAGAGAGAAAGCTAATAGGGCAGAGGATTATAAAAAGTCCCAAGCCGAGGATTATTGAAGTTGGGGCAATAAGATGGTTTAAGACATCAAGAGGAGAGATTGTAAGGTACAAAAAGGTCTACACTATGATTGCAACAGCGTATTCCCTCACACCAAGTGACACCGGAAAAAGTCCAGGTCATCCAGACTATGGCAGAACAGCAACAGGGCACAGAGTTCGGCGGGGCGTTGTTGCTGTTGACCCGCGTGTGATTCCACTTGGCACAAGGCTTTATATTGAGGGTTATGGGTTTGCAACAGCTCTTGATACAGGGTCTGCAATAAAAGGAAATAGAATAGACCTTTTTGTTGAGAAAGATGCCTATAAGTTTGGGGTTCGACGTGTAAAGGTTTATGTACTTACAAACTAAAAATTGTGTGAAATATATGTTGGCCTCCTTGACAAAGAAAGGGGGCCTTTTGTTGTTCAAATCTGACATATCAATTTTCAAAAAGAAACGCAAAAAGGATGCAGGATATTTTTTCAATTGCAATTTTTAAAAGTTAAATTAAAATTATGTGTTGAAACTTCAAAAGAAGAATTGATAGCAGAAAAAACAAAGGGGGCGCAAGATACTTTTATGTTCAAACTCCAAAGGGTGACAAATAAGCCTGTGCTAAGACCAAAACAGGAAAATGAGTGGGAGAGGGCTGCAGTTTTCAATGCAGCAGCTATATATCACAGAGGGCTGTTTCATTTAATTTACAGGGCAACTAATATTCCACCTCACAAGGACTATGGTGAGTATATTTCAACAATTGGTTATGCCGTGTCAACAGATGGTGTTAACTTCTATAGACTTGACAAACCTGTAATGGTTGCTGAGAATGATCAAGAAAGAAGAGGGATAGAGGACCCAAGAATTGTAGAGATTGACGGGACGTTTTACATGACATACACTGGATTTGGCGGAAGATATGATGGCGATTTTAGGATAATGTTAGCAAAGTCAAAGAACCTAATAAAGTGGGAGAGAATAGGAGTTGCACTTGACGAACCAAACAAAGACGCAGCTCTTTTTCCAGAGAAGATAAATGGCAGGTATGTGATGTTTCACAGAAGATATCCTAACATGTGGCTTGCATTTTCAGACGATTTGATTCACTGGACAGATCATGTTGAAATAATGACGGTACGAGAAAATTCTTGGGAGAGCAGCCGAATTGGCGTTGCAGGACCGCCAATAAAGGTCAAGTTTGGGTGGCTGGTTATATACCACGCGGCTGATAATAAGAATGTATATAGGCTTGGTGCAGTACTGCTGGATAGCAAAGACCCAACAAAGGTTTTGTCAAGGTTCTCTGAGCCAATATTAGAGCCTGAGCTTTCATGGGAAGTTGATGGATACATACCAAACGTTGTTTTCAGCTGTGGTCATGCAGAAGTTGGCGATGAGGTTTGGGTTTACTATGGTGGTGCAGATACTGTCATTGGCGTTGCAAAGTTCAATAAAGAAAAGATAAAATTCGATTGAAAAATCTTGCTTGGTAGTGGTAAACTGAATATTAGATGAAATTTTCTTTAGAGAAGGATTAGAATAAAAGTGAGAGCGGCGGTATTTTATGGCAAAAGAGATTTGAGAGTAGAAGAATTTGATTTGCCCCCGTTAAAACAAGGCGAAATTTTGGTAAAGGTCAAGGCGTGTGGAATATGTGGAACAGATGTGCACATATTTAATGGCGAAAAAGGTTCAGCAAAGGTCACACCACCGATTATTTTAGGGCATGAGTTTTGTGGTGAGGTAGTTGAAACAAAAAGCTCACTTTTTAAAGTAGGGGACAAAGTAAGTATTGACCCGAACATTTATTGTGGGGTATGTAGATTTTGCAGAAGTGGGAAAGTACAATTGTGCGAAAGTCTTACAGCTTTGGGTGTAAATTTAAACGGTGGGTTTGCAGAGTATGCGATTGTACCTGAAAAGCAAGCAATATTGTTTGAAGATATAGAATTTGAGGAAGCAGCATTGGCAGAACCTCTTGCTTGCTGCCTACATGGAATTAGAAAGCTTGAAATAAACCCGACAGATAAGGTTCTGGTAATTGGCCTTGGGCCAATTGGCCTTATTATGCTTGAGATTTTGAAACTTTATGGGGCTTACAATGTCTATGGATATGAGATAGATGAGTTTAGAAAAGAGATTGCCAAATGGCAGGGTATAAAGGGAATAATTGAGGAAAATACAGATGAAAAGTTTGACATTGTAATTGAGTGTGCAGGAACAAAAGAGAGTATTGAGATGGCATTTGAAAAGCTTCAAAAAGGTGGACAACTACTTGTATTTTCTGTGCCCTCACCAAAGACAAATGTTTTAATAAATCCCTTTGAGATGTTTAAGAAAGAGGCAAGAGTTTATTGGTCATTTGTAAACCCGTTTACTCAAAAATTGGCAATTGAATTACTTAGAGCAAAGAAAATTAGCTTAAAACATATAATAACCCACAAAATTTCATTAGAAGAGCTTTCTCAAGCTCTTAACAACAGGTATGAGAGACAGCTTAAAGTGATTGTTCAGCCTTGACGAAATAGAATATTTAAGCTATAATAAAATATGTCTATTGAGCCATGCGGAGAAGTACTCAAGTGGTGAAGAGGCGCCCCTGCTAAGGGCGTAGGTCGGGTAAAACCGGCGCGAGGGTTCGAGTCCCTCCTTCTCCGCCAGTAGAGAATAATAAGGACTTTAAAATAAAAATATAACCTCTTCATGGAATGAAGAAGAGGTTATATTTTTTTTGGCAAAGTTACTTTAAATGTTGTATATCCTTCTTTTTCATATTTGTCTTGGCTTTTGTACTCAGAGAAGACCTCAATCTGACCACCATATTTTTCGACTGTGGACTTTACTATAAAAAGTCCTAATCCTGTTGAGTTTTTTGTTGAATATCCGAGCTCAAATATTTTTTCTTTTTTACAATCATCAATGTATGATCCAGAGTTTGTGATAGAAATTTCAACCTGACTGCCTGTATCATTAATCTCAAGAACTACATATTTAGAAAGTGAGCACTTTGCATAATAAAATGCATTGTCAATTAGATTGCCACAGATATTTATTAAATCCATCGAATCAAACTTTAAATTGCTAAAGTCTACATTGTAATGAAATTCAAAATTAATATCATACTTTTTAGCTAAGGAGCTTTTTGCAAATATCAAAGCTGATAGCTCAGCACAGCCAAGCCCATAAAACTTTGAAGTGCATTTAAGATTTTCGCTAATTTGTTCGATGTAGCGCACGGCATCATCATATTTTCCAACACAGATGAGTCCCCAGATTATCTGAAGATGATTGTTAAACTCATGCCGCTGTGCTCTTAAGATGTTTATAAAATTGTCCAATGATTTTATATTATCCTTATAAATCTGTGTTGTCTTTAGTGTACTGAGTGCAGAAAAAAGGTTTTTGACAGTGTACAAGTTCAAAATAGCAAGTAAAGTAAAAGAGTATACAATAAGTATTCTTTGCCATTGAGGAATTCTTAAGTGTTTTATCAGTTCTGTGTTGATAAAATAAATTGAGTATATCAACAAAAATATAATGAGAAATAGGAGAAAAAGAATTGCAAGTAGGAATTTTGTCTGTTCATTTTTCTTCATAGCCAGCTTCATTCCTTTTTTCAAATGTAATTGGAAATAGTTTGCAAATATCACAAATAAAATATTTCTTGCTTTTAATAACTGCTAACAAAATACTCATAATGGTTATTTCTATTACCAATGTAGCAATATCACAAGCAAGTACAGACGGCGTTAAATAAAGATTATAGGCAATTGTACTGATAATTGAATATCCTCCAAACTTTAGTGCAAGACATAAGGATTGCGAAATAAGACCCAAAATGATACCATATAAGGGTAGAAGCCTTAAATATATGATATATAAAAGTATTAAGCATACTGTCATAAGTATTAAACCAAGCATTAAATTGATTCCATTGTTGAATACAATAGTATCCCACAGACCTTGGATAAAGCCCACAACTAATATTTTCTTGCTACTATAGCTTATACCAAATAGGCTAAGTATCAAGCTTACAAGAAAAAATACTTTGAGAAAGTATAGTGGATACAAAACTATGTATTGAATCATCTTTTCTGTTCCTCTACTTTACAAAAGTATTCTATATGATATTATATATTTTCTTTTAGGTTTATTCAAAATTTTTATATATCAATGTGGGGGTAAAAGTATGAAGTTTTACAAGATAGACATTTCTGACAAAAGAATATTTGATGAATATTTCAAAGCTTTTCAGCCAGAGATTGCTGACTTGACATTTACAAATCTATTTATGTGGGATCCATTTTATGATATTAACTTTACAGAAGAAGATGGTTTTTTATTAATTATGGCAAAACCTTATAACCAGCCACCATTTTTGCACGGTCCTGTAGGGGTAGATACCAACAAGCTTCCTATTGTAATTGAAAAGGCTAAGAAGTATTTTGAAACTCAAGGTTATAAGTTCATGCTAAAAAGAGCATCTCGAAAGACAATTGATATGTTAACTCAATGTGGTATGAAATTTGAGAGTTTATTAGAAAGGGACCTTTCGGACTATGTTTACAAGGTTCAAGATTTGGTACAATTGAAAGGCAAAAAGTACCATGCAAAGAAGAATCATATAAATAAATTCTTACGGCTTTATGGCGAAAGGTATGAAGTAAAAAAAATTGATGATGAGATTGTCAGGCTTTGCTGGGATTTTGAATGTGAGTGGTATGAAAAGAGAAACGGACAAAATGATGTTGGCCTTACATTTGAGAAGTTGGCAATTGAAAGGGCAATCAAAAACTTTGATAAACTCTCATATGAGGGAATGATCGTTTTTATTGATGGTGAGGTAAAAGCGTTTACCTTTGGTGAGCCTTTAAATAAAAATACAGTTGTGATTCACATTGAAAAAGCTGACCCCGACGTTGAAGGACTCTATACTTTTATCAACAACAGATTCCTTATAGAATTTTGGCAGAACTTTGAATTTGTCAACAGAGAAGAGGACTTAGGGAAAGAAGGTATAAGAAAGGCAAAGATGTCTTATCATCCATTTAAATTTGCCGAAAAGTTTACAGTACTTTTTGATTAACACAAAAATAAACCTTGCCATATAATGAAATTGAGCCATTTGTAAATTTGAAATTTCGTGGAAAAGATAAATTTCAAATTAGTAGAAGAAAATTATTCAATCAAGATTGAAAGAATAAAACAAATTAAAACAAATGCATATTTCATTAAAACAAAGGATAAAAAGAAATATTTTTTAAAACTAAGCAGAGTGGACAAATCGCGCGTAGACTTTATTATGGATGTCTATTCACACCTGAAAAAAACATCGTTCAAAAGCCACCTGATTGACTTTGAAAGAACAATAGATGGTGGCTTTTATTTTTTAGACAACTTTGGAAGAGTTTGTCTTCTGTGCAAATGGATTGATGGTAGAGGAGCAGATTACAAAACATTTTCTGATTTGAAGGTCATTGTAAGCATTTTAGACCATCTTCACACCTCTACAATTTGTTTTGCAAAACAGGAAGATAGAATGCACCTTCCTTGCTATGAAGAGATTTTTCAAAATAAGTATTCACAAATAAAAACAATGGAGAATATTATACATCAAAAAGAAGTATATAGCACATTTGATAAGTGTTTCTTGAAGACCATTCATCGATTTGAGAATAGGTTTGCTGAGTGTATATGTTTTGTGAAAAAAATAGGTAGTTATTTTAGAATGTCGAACCAAAAGGTACTTATCCACCATGACCCTGCTCATCACAACTTTATCTTCGCTGAGGATAATGTATATCTCATAGACTTTGACTATGCTGTTTTTGATTATGATGTGCATGATTTTGTCAACTTAGGTGTGAGGATTTTAAAAACAAATGAGTGGAATATCGACATTTTTAAGTTTTATCTGAAACTGTTAAGGGAAAAAGGTATTCCCAAAAAGTTCTGGTTTGAAGTGTTTTGGATTTTGATGCTTTTTCCCCAGGAGATTTGGCAGGTTGGGCTTCAGTACTACTTTGAAAAACAGCCATGGACTGAAGAGTATTTTTTAAAAAGACTAAAAGGCGCTATTGAAATACAGACAAGAAAGGAGATGATAGTAAATAAGGTTGTAGGGGGGAAGTTGAATTGGCACTGAAAAATATAATCTCGCTTCAGTATGGGATGAATATAAAGAGTATGAAACAACTGCAAAATGAGTTTTTGATAAAAACTGCAAAAGCAGAGTACATTGCTAAAAAAGTAAAGTTGTCTCCGGCAGAGATTGTTTTTATTTACCATTGTCAAGAACATTTGAAGGAAAACAGGTTTGTAAGCTTTGAAAAGATTCTCCCAACAAAGGATGGTTGTCCTTACCTGAGGTTTGACAAATCAGTTTATGTCCTAATTGAACATTTTAAAAAGGAACCAATTGAGATTGTTGATAAAGAAATCTCAAACTGTGTAGAATTTATAAATATGTTTCACGCGGCTTCTACTAACCTTACTTCAACAGTTGGTGCAAGATATAAAGCTTCTTACGGCAAAGACAGAATTGCAGCGAGAAACATGTATTCGGTTTTTACGAAAGTAAAACAAAATCCTAACCTTATCAAAAATGACAGCTTAAAAAAAGTTATTTTAAAGACAATTGATAAAAATATTGAATATGTAGAAAAGGCAACAAAGATATTAGAGGATGACAGATATCTTGACATCATTGGACGATCTATGCAAGAAAATAGGTTTATTCATGGAAAACTTACTCTTCAGAATATAGTAAGGAGCTACAATAAATTAAGACTTCTAAATATGTTCGATGTGGAGCTAAACATTCGCGAAAAAGACATTGCAACCTTTGTCAAAAGCTTACTTAAAAGAAATAAGGACTTGGATTTTGACGAGATTATTGGACGCTTTTACATCACATCTTTTGACCAGTACAGGCAGAAACTAATATTAGCACTTTTGCTTTTGCCATATGAGTATTTTAGCGTGATCAAAAAGCTATTAAAGCTTGGAAATTTGGAGTGGGCATTTAGAGGTTTTGAAGAAAAGATAAATAGAATTTGTGAAAAAGATGAATACAAGCATAAAATTCTCACCTCCCTGCATTAAATATTAGGATTTTTCATATAGTTTTTAGTGGGAGGTGTTTTTTATGATTTTGCTCAGAGAAGAAATAACTCAGTTTTTTGATATAGAGGTTTTTTATTTTATGCCCATTCGTGACATTCTTGTACTGTCCACAGACAGCGGCTTAAAATGCTTTAAAAAGGTTGACTATTCAGTGGAGACACTTTTGTTTATCCACGGTGGAAAGGAACACCTTGTTTCAAGAGGATTTTTAGATATAGACAGGTTTAACTTAAGCAAAGCTGGTGAGCCATATGTTATCTTGAATGACGATATTTATGTTCTCACTGACTGGATAGATGCAAGAGAGTGTGAGCTTGAAAATCCAATTGAGCTAAAAGCTGCAGCGGAAAAGCTTGCTCTCATGCACGAGGCGTCTTATGGTTATACAGATGTCCCGCAAGGTGCGAGAATACGAGACGATTTAGGGAAACTCATGACACGCTTTGAAAAAAGGTGTAACGAGTTTTCGCGTATGAGAAAAATGGCAGAAAAGAGAAAAAGCATGTTTGATTATGAGTATTTATTTACATATTCGTATTATTATGAGCTTGCTAAAGAAGCTTTCGAAAAGATTAAAAATTCTAAATATAGTAGCCTTTGCGAAGAGGCAAGACAAAAAAGAGGTTTTATCCACCGCGACTATTCATACCATAATATACTCTATACCCAAGATGGAGATGTGTATATAATTGACTTTGACTATCTTACGTATGATTTGAGAGTAGTTGATATCGCAAGTTTTATGCAAAAGGTTCTAAAAAGGATTCATTGGGATATAAAAACAGGCGAGAGCATCATAAACTGGTACTCAAACATCTCGCCTTTGAGCAAAGATGAGCTTGAACTGATATATATCATTCTGCTCTTTCCATATAGATACTGGAAAACGTGTAACCGATATTACAATGGTAAGAAAAGCTGGTCTGAAAAGGTGTTTACTGCAAAGCTAAACGAGGTAATTAGCGAAAGAGACTTTCACTATGACTTTATAAAATGGTTGGAAAAGCAGATATAGAAAAAAGGGCTACAAAACCAGAAGACTTGGTTAGTAGCCCCATTTTACTTTCTATAGAATCACCTGCTTGTTCTTATAATAGATAATTCTCAAACCTTCCAACGTCAAAATAGGATTAACAATTTGGATAGTCTTTGACTCTTGAGCAATTAATCTTGCAAGCCCACCTGTTGCAATCACTTTTGCATCCTTTTCATTCATCTCTTCTCTGATTTTGTTTACCATATAATCAACAAGACCAACATATCCGTAGATAATACCTGACTGCATCGCATGCACTGTATTTTTGCCAATGACTGTTGGTGGTTTTTGAAGTTCTATTCTGTGAAGTTTGCTTGCATGGGAAAAAAGAGCTTCTGCTGATATTTTTATTCCAGGTGCAATTGCACCACCAAGGTATTCTGATTTAGAGCTCAGGGCACAAAATGTTGTTGCTGTACCAAAGTCAATTATCACGGCAGGTCCGCCATATAGCTCATTTACAGCAACTGCATTGACAATCCTGTCTGAGCCAACCTCCTTAGGATTTTCAGTTTTGATGTTCAAACCTGTCTTAATTCCAGGTCCTACAACAATCGGTGTGCAATTGAAGTACTTTTGGATGGCCCTTTCAAATGAGTACATTATAGGTGGTACCACAGAAGATATTATAACATCCATTATTTCAGATGGTGATATACCACTGTAGCTTAGCATTTGAGTCATCAAGATTCCGAACTCATCTGCTGCCTTTTCCTTGTCTGTCTTCATCCTGTAGCTTGCAAGAAGGTCTTTTCCTTTATAAACCCCAAACACAATGTTTGTATTTCCAATATCAACAACTAAAAGTTTGTCTTTCATCGTATCTTCACCTTTTAAGAAGTTTATTCAACTACAACAGCAGTTCCTGTGACAGAGACCATTAGCATACTTCCGTTTGTTCCCAAAACCTCATAATCAATGTCAATTCCAACTACAGCATTTGCACCAAGCATTGCAGCCCTGTTTTGAAGTTCTTGCAGAGCTTCTTCTCTTGCCCTTATAAGTTCATTTTCGTATGTTCCGGACCTTCCGCCAAATATGTCTGTGATAGAAGCTATAAAGTCTTTTACAAGATTGACTCCTACAATTACTTCACTGCTCACAATTCCTTTGTAGTCCACAATTTTTTTGCCCTCAATAGAGGGAGTTGTTGTAACAATCATCAAAAAAACCTCCTAAAATTCAAATTCCACATCAGAAAGTCTTCTCTTGAGCTCTTCCATAACTCTTATTTCATCCTCAGGTGTTTTTGCCTCAAATGTGACTGAGAATCTCACAAAATGTCCTGCGTCATCCCATGGAACTGTTGAGATGCACTTTTCTGTGATTAAGTATTCCGAAAACTCTTCAGCTGTCTCAAACCTTCGGCCATTTTTAATTCCCTTTGGAATCTCAACGTACAAATAGAAAGACCCCTTTGGTTTTTGAGCATCAAAACCAAGCTCTCTCAATGTTTTCACAAGAAGGTCATGACGGCGGGAATATTTTTCATTTATCTTCTCAGTAATTTCAGGATGCTCAAGAGCATAAATACCTGCTTTTTGAATTGCCTTAAACTGACCAGAGTCGTTATTGTCTTTGACAGCTGCAAATGCCTTTACAACCAGTTCGTTTCCTGCAACAAACGCAAGTCTCCAACCTGTCATGTTGTATGCTTTTGAAAGTGAATGAATTTCAACTCCAACCTCTTTTGCACCATCAACAGATAAGAAAGATAAAGGTTTGTATCCATCAAACACTAAAGCAGCATATGCAGCGTCATGTACAACTATAATGTTGTTCTTTGCAGCAAACTCAACAACCTCTTCAAAGAATTCCTTTGTTGCAACAGCACCGCATGGGTTGTTTGGATAATTTAAGTACATCAGTTTTGCTCTTTTTTTGATATCAGCAGGAATAGAACTTAAATCCGGCAAGAAGTTATTCTCTTTCAAAAGTGGAACGTTGTAAACCTCTCCGCCAAGCCACTTTGTGATTGTACCAAGCACAGGATAACCTGGCACCGTCATGATTGTCACATCACCAGGGTTTATAAATGCATATGGCAAGAGCGCCAATGCTGACTTTGAACCGATTGCATGGTTGACCTCTGTGTCAGGGTTAATTTCCTTTACACCATATACTCTTTCTAAATACTTTGCAGCTGCTACTTTGAATTCATAAATTCCATTATCAGCATATCCTCTGTTTTCATCTTTTCCAGCTTCATAGGCCAAAGTTCCAATTATACCCATGTCTGCTTTCTCATCCGGCTCACCAACACCCATGTCAATTAGCTCCATATCAGGGTGAAGCTCTTTTGCCTTAGCCTTTGCTCTTTTAATTTTTTCGAACTTATATAAAACTGTCTCTTTTCCAAAGTTGCTTCCACCAATTCGCTCTGCAAACATGTTCTGAATAAAGCTTTCCATTTAATATCTACCTCCTTCAAAAATCACAAATTTATATTTTCTGTGTTATTTTTCTTGTAAATTAGTGGTAATTTATTTTGGTTCCAATGAAATAGAAACATTCAAAACTAATGTGTTAGTGATATTTTAACATAAATCAATAAAAATTTGAAAGGGCAATATGCTTTTATATAGTGTGGAGAATTTTCGAAAAATTTTTTTATCAGAATATCCCTACATTTAAGAAATTGAAAGCAACACAACTACTTAAGTTTTTCCTAATAAATATTTTACACTAAGCTTTTACAAACCATAGCTTATGCACAATTAAAAAATGGAACTTTTAAACCATGAAAAATTTCATTTAACTTTTCCAATTGACCTACAATACCTACCTATGGTATATATCATATCTGAAAATTGCGACTTACAAAAAACAAAGGCAAGGGGGTATAGACAGAATGGAGATTTTAGAGAAAGGTTTAGAAAAAGGCAATAAAAAGAAAACAGGAGCGAAAAAACTCAACTACAAGCCGTTTGTTGCACTTTTGTTGCCGACAGTTATTATAGCTGGTTTGTTTTGTCCTCTAATGGGACTTTTCGCATTTGTATGTATGGCAGGAGCAGTAGTTTTGAGTTTCTATAAAGGAAGATATTGGTGTTACAGATTCTGTCCAAGAGGTGCTTTTTTGGACGAATTCATCTCTAAACTCAGCTTTCAAAGGTCAGTTCCACAAATTTTGAAGTCAGGTTTTTCAAAGGCATTTTGGGTTGTATTTTTCATGCTTATGATAGTTTTGAATGTGATAAGAAGTGGTGGGGATATATATAAGTTTGGCAAGGGAGTAGTTTTGCTTTTGTGGCTTACCTCTTTATTGGCAATAATTGGTGGAATTTTGTTCAAGCCAAGAACGTGGTGTATTGTCTGCCCGATGGGAACAATAAGTGGTTTGGTAGGGAAAAGGAAAAGACCTATTGAAATAGATGTAAGTAAATGTGTTCAGTGTAAGCTTTGTAATAAAAACTGTCCAATGGAGATAGAGGTTTGCTCTTTTAAAGAAAACGGAATAGTGGAAAGTATAAACTGCATAAGGTGTGAAACTTGTGCTAAGGTATGTCCTAAGGATGCTCTTGTGAGCTTAGATTAAAAGCAGCATTTTGAAGAACTGCTTTTTATTTTTTGCTCTTTTATTACTTATATTTCCTTAATTTCAATTATAATTCTTCTTGTTCTGCATTGACTTGAAAATGGTATTGGAATATAATATATTGTGTTCAGGAAATGTTTTAGACACAATATATAGTGGTATAAAATCTTTAAGGCTGTTTAAAATGAGTATTTTAAAGATTGGCATGTGAAAGGGGTAAAGAAAAATGATAACAAAGGTTATGAAAAGGGATGGGACGATTGTTGACTTTGACCGCAAAAAGATAGAAAATGCGATCTTTAAGGCAGCAAAGGCTGTTGGAGGTTCTAATTATTCAATTGCTGAAAAGCTTACTGACCAGGTCATAGAGCTTTTGGAAAAGAAGTTTGGCTATTCAATCCCTCATGTTGAAGACATTCAGGACATAGTAGAAAAGGTTTTGATAGAAAACGGTCATGCAAAGACAGCAAAAGCTTATATCCTTTACAGAAAACAGCATCAGGATATGAGAGAGTTCAAAAACCTGTTTTTGGACATTGAGAATACAGTTGACCAATATATTGGGAAAGAAGACTGGAGAGTAAATGAAAACAGCAACATGAGCTATTCTCTCCAGGGGCTCAATAACCACATATCAACAGCGGTTATTTCAAAGTACTGGCTAAACAAGATATACCCAAAAGAGGTTGCAGAGGCGCATATAAACGGTGATTTTCATCTTCATGATTTGGGTGTTTTAGGCGTATACTGCTGTGGCTGGGATTTGAGAGACCTTCTTTTAAACGGATTTACAGGAGTTGAAGGCAAAGTTGCATCAAAGCCGGCAAAACATTTTAGAAGCGCTCTTGGTCAGGTTGTAAACTTCTTTTATACTCTACAGGGTGAGGCAGCAGGTGCACAGGCATTTTCTAACTTTGACACATACCTTGCACCGTTTATATACTATGACAAACTCACATATTCTGATGTAAAACAAGCACTTCAAGAGTTTGTGTTCAATACAAATGTGCCAACAAGGGTGGGTTTCCAGAGCCCGTTTACAAATATTACGTTGGACTTGGTGCCACCTTCCACTTTGAAAGATGAACCTGTTATCATTGGCGGTCAGATTATGGATAGGACCTATAAAGAGTTTCAACGTGAAATGGATATTTTCAACATGGCATTTGCCGAGGTTATGATGGAAGGAGATGCAAAAGGCAGGATTTTCTCATTCCCGATTCCAACATACAACATAACAAAGGATTTTGACTGGGACAGTCCTGTTGTTGACAAAATCATGGAGATGACAGCAAAGTATGGTCTTCCTTACTTCAGCAATTTTGTAAACTCTGATATGAAACCTGAAGATGCAAGGTCAATGTGTTGCAGACTTAGACTTGACAATCGTGAGCTCAGAAAACGTGGCGGGGGACTTTTTGGTGCAAATCCGCTCACAGGCTCAATTGGAGTTGTTACAATCAACCTTCCAAGAATAGGATACCTGTCAAAGTCCGAAGATGAATACTTTGAAAGATTAGCAAGACTTATGGATATTGCAAAGACAAGCCTTGAAATAAAAAGAGAGGTATTAGAAGATCTTACCAAGAAAGGTTTGTATCCATATTCCAGATTTTATCTGCGCGACATCTATGCACGATTTGGAGAGTATTGGAAGAATCACTTCAATACAATTGGAATTGTTGGAATGCACGAAAGCCTGCTTAACTTCATGGGTGTTGGAATTGATACAAAGGAGGGAAGAGAGTTTGCAATCAAAGTGCTTGACTTTATGAGAGAAAGAATAAGAAAGTACCAAGAAGAAACAGGAATACTTTACAACTTAGAAGCAACACCTGCAGAAGGAACATCATACAGGCTTGCAAGAAAAGACAAGCAGATGTTCCCAGATATAATTACATCAGGAAAAGACGAGCCATTTTACACAAACTCAACCCAGCTGCCTGTTGACTACACAGATGATATATTCACAGCTTTGGACCATCAAGAAGAGCTTCAGATTCGCTACACAGGCGGAACTGTTTTGCACGGCTTTGTTGGTGAAAAGATTGATGACATTCAAGTTTGCAAGGAGATTGTCAAAAAGATTGCTTATAACTATAGAATTCCGTATTATACAATAACACCCACATTCTCTGTATGCCCAGACCACGGATATGTTGCAGGTGAGCACTTTAGCTGTCCGACATGCGGCAAAGAGTGTGAGGTTTACTCAAGAGTTGTTGGCTACTACAGACCCGTTCAGTGCTGGAACAAGGGCAAGCAAGAGGAGTTTAAGTTTAGAAAAGAGTATAAGATTGCAGTTAGAAGGTAAAGGTTTTTGTTATTAGTTTAATTTAAGAAAGGAACTGTCTTTTTAACAGTGAAGGCAGTTCCTTTTTTTGTTTATTATATTACAAAATTAAATTGTAAGTGTAATTTAAAAAATATTGACAATTTTATTTTTGTAGATTAAAATAAAATTAAAGGTTAAAAAATAGAGGTAGTTTTTAAATAAGCTAATGTGATAACGCAAATTTGATGGCCTATATGTAATTAAAGATAGTGAGTATTTAAGACACGAATATACATTATATTCATCTAATTTAGGTATCTATGAACCGGGGCAGTATGATTATTATTGGTCAGCATATGAGAAAAGTGCACAAGGATACGCATTTGTTATCCAAACGTACGAAACACAAATTAATAATAGAGCTTTTATGGCTTTAAGAATTAAAGCAAATGTATCAAATACAACTGTAGCTGATGCATATGGACATTATGCAAAATATACAAGAAGTGTAACACCAAGCATTTCATTTAGTATAAATGGTGCTTCCATAGATATAACGCCAATTTACTAATCTAATAAAAGTACCTAACACGCATGTACAGGTTTATGGATAATGGAGTGAGTTTGCATGAAAAGAAGAAAAATCCCATTTTGTAACAAATATATTGTAATAACATCATTAGCAGCATTATTCTTAATTTTTACATTATTCTTATTTAGCATATTTTCATTTGCTTTTAAAAACAGTCCTTTGTTTATTGAACTAAATGAAAGATATGTTGCTGACGATTTGTCATATTTTTCTGAAGGAAAAGTGGCAGTAAAGTTAAATGGTAAGTATGGCTATATTGATAAAAAAGGAAATAAGGTTACAAATTTTATATTTGACAGTGCTCTCCCTTTTGATGGGGGTGTTGCAAATATATGCAAAAAAGGTAAATGGGGATATATAGATACAAAAGGACATGAGATAATTCCTTGTGTTTTTGATAGTTTTGGTGTTAAGTTCGCAGAAGGATTTCTTTCGAAGAAAAAAAATAAATGGTATTATATAGAACCTAAAGAAGGGAAAATTAGCACATTTAAATATCAATATGATTTAATAAGCAGTATGAGCGAGGGTTTGTCGGCTGTCAAAAAGGGCTCAAAATGGGGCTATATAAATTCAAAGGGCGAACTTGTAATCCCTGTTAGGTTTGAGGCGGCAGGAAGTTTTTCTGAAGGTATTGCACCTGTAAAAGTAAACGGAAAGTGGACTTATATTGATAAAAAAGGAAATTTTATCACCAATTTATTTTTTGATGGCGTGAGTTCTTTTTATAAGGGAAGAGGAATGGTAATTAAAGAAGACAAATTTGGCGTTATTGATAAAAGTGGTAGAATAATTATTAGTCCAAGTTATTCATGGTTAGGATTTTTCGTAAATGAGCTTTCACCTGCAACTTTTGGTGGAAAGGTTGGAGTTGTAAATATTAACGGAGAAATTATTGTGGAGTTTAAGTATGATTCTATAGGATATTTCTTTGACGGTTTAGCAGTTGCTAAAAAAGGGGATAAGTTCGGATATTTAAATGCAAAGGGTAAAGAAGTTATACCGTTTGAATATGATTATGCAACTGACTTTATTGATGGTTTGGCTATTGTCCAAAAAGGAGATTACTCGATGGTAATTGATAGGGAAAATAATATAAAAGCTAAAGTCAAAAAACCTTACCTCTTTTTAAATATTTCTGAAGGCATAGCAATTGTAGAGAATAATAGAAAAATAAAGGGGTTTTATATGTTTGAAGAGCCAGGTAATAAGAAAATGGATAATAATGTAAAGTTAAACTATCAAAATTTCAGGCTTTACAATTAAATATTACTCGTTTGTAAACTAAAAATAAAAAAGAAAGCTAATCAGATATGTTTTTAACACGCTGATTAGCTCTTTTTGTTATATATTACTCTGTTTATTAAATTATCTGCTATCAATACCAGATAAAACAACAAACCACTGATTGGGATACCGAAAAGGTAGAAGAAGTTTTTTGTTTCAATTATTTTTAAAATGGAAATAATTACTGCTGTGCAACAAGATATTAATAATGCTATTTTAGTTAGGTTCCATGGTCTTGTAAAGTCAGGTTTTGTTTGGACTCCAAATTGTTTCCATATATCTTCAAATCCATACCTTCCTATAAGCAATGCTAATTCGGGTAAAAACAAATAGACAATTATAACACTTAACATCAATAGCAGACCGCCAAATGATTTGTTAATAATGGAAAGAATAGTACCCCCAATAAAGCCAATAAAGGCAGGGACTAAAACAAAATATTTAAAAAAGACCTCAAATATTTTACCTATTAACTTCATAGCTTCTCCTCTATTATGTTGCAAATTTTTTTTCATAATATCAAAAAAAACAATTCTTGTAGCTAACAAAAAATATTTAATTTTTATGCAAACTTATTATGCAAAATATCTAAAAATAAAGACTAAAAAGTATATTTTACTTAATCTCTTTTTGTTGATATAATAAAATCAAAATCTTAAGAATTGGAAAGGAGAGAGAAGGTGTATTACATAGGAATTGACCTTGGGGGAACAAACATTGCAGCAGGAATTGTTGATGAAGAAGGGAAAATCATAAAAAAAGGGACTGTTCCGACAGGTGCGCACAGGCACTACTCAGAAATATTAAAAGACATGGCAGAGCTGAGTTTAAATCTTGTAAAAGAGTGTGGGCTTTCTTTGGATGACATTCACTCAGTTGGTATTGGAAGCCCCGGCACACCTGACAATGAAAAGGGAATGATTCTCTATAGCAACAACATTGCTTTTTTGAACGTTCCTATGAGAGAAGAGATTCAAAAATACATTCCAAAGCCTGTTAACATAGAAAACGATGCAAACTGTGCAGCATATGGAGAGTATATAGCAGGTGGTGCAAAAGGCACAAGGATTTCTGTTACAATCACATTGGGAACTGGCATTGGCGGTGGAATTATAATTGACGGAAAAATATACACAGGGGCACATCATGCAGGTGCAGAGCTGGGGCATATGGTTATTTGTGTTGATGGTGAACAGTGCACATGCGGTAGAAGAGGGTGCTGGGAAGCGTACGCATCTGCAACAGCTCTTATTCGAATGACAAGAGAGGCTGCTGCAAGGGATATAAACAGCACTATCATGAAACTTGTAGGGGGCGATATTTCTAAGATTGATGCAAAAACAGCTTTTGATGCAAAGCGAATGGGAGATAGCACTGGTGCAGCAATTGTTGATAGGTATGTAAAATATTTAGCAGAAGGGCTTGTAAATGTTTGCAATATATTTGAACCAGAGGTAATTTGCATTGGCGGAGGAGTTAGCAAAGAGGGTGAATACCTGCTTGGACCGGTAAGAGAGTATGTTTACGAAAAATTCTATTGCAAGCAAATAACACCTCCTAAAATAATTCCAGCTGTCTTAGGAAATGATGCAGGTATAATTGGTGCTGCGCTTTTGGCAAAGCAGATTTAAAGAACTTATAAAAGAAGGTGAGTTTTTGATGTTAATTGAAAAAGGCTCAAAACTTCTTTTTATTGGTGATTCTATCACAGACTGTGGAAGGGCAAGACCGGTTGGCGAAGGTTTGCATTGGAACAATTTGGGCAGCGGGTATGTTTCTCTTGTTTCAGCTCAGCTTCTTGCAAAGTATCCTGAAAGCAAAATAAGAGTTATAAATATGGGTGTTGGAGGAGATACAGTAAGGCATCTCAAAGCGCGCTGGCAGACAGATGTTTTAGATTTAAAACCAGACTGGCTTTCTATAATGATTGGTGTAAATGATGTTTGGCGCCAGTTTGACAATCCACTTATTCCTGAATGTCATGTGTATTTAGATGAGTACAAGTCTACCTTGGAGGAGCTTATAAACTTGACCAAGCCAGACTTAAAAGGGCTTGTTTTGATGTCACCATTTATTATAGAGGACAACAAAGAGGACGCAATGAGAAAGAAGATGGATGAATACAGGTTTGCAATGAAGGAAATAGCACAAAAACATGGTGCCATTTTTGTGGATGTTCAAGAGGCTTTCGATAGATTTTTAAAATACTATCATTCATATTCACTTGCGCTTGACAGAATTCATCCAAATTTAACAGGTCATATGATAATTGCAAACGAGTTTTTGAAAGCAATAGGGTTTTAAAGAATAAAAGCAGGGCAGGCAAAAGGGGGGGTAGCTTTCTTATTTTTGCCTGCCCAATTTTTATATTTTAAATTGTTCAAGATGGATTTCAATCAGGTATTTCAACCCTTTTAATATGCCAAATTTCATCAGCATACTTTTGAATTGTATTGTCACTTGAAAAAATTCCAGATGCTCCTATGTTGATTATCATCATTTTTCGCCAGCGCTTTGTATCTCGGTAGAGTTTATTAATTTTCATTTGAGCTTCATGATATGAATCAAAGTCTTTTAAAACAAAATACTCATCGTTGTATGTTATCAGATGATGATATATATCCATAAACTCATCCTTTGGCACATCAAAGAAGTTTCCAATCAGCTGGTCAATAAGCTTTCTAATTCGCAAATCCTTCTGGTAAAGCTGAGAGCTACTGTATCCACCGTTTTTGTAGTAGTCCAAAACCTCTTCTGCCAAAAGTCCAAATATCACAATATTCTCATCACCCACAGCTTCTTTTATTTCAACATTTGCACCATCCAAAGTTCCTAAGGTAATTGCTCCGTTCATCATAAACTTCATATTGCCTGTGCCAGAAGCTTCTTTTGAAGCTGTTGAGATTTGCTCTGACACGTCTGCAGCAGGAATAATCTTTTCTGCCAACGACACACAGTAGTTTTCTAAAAATACAACCTTTAACTTGTCTTTTACATCTGGGTCTTTGTTGACTTTTTCAGCAATGGAATTTATGAGTTTTATAATCTTTTTGGCAAGGATATAACCAGGTGCTGCTTTTGCTGCAAAGATGAAAGTTCGCGGATAAATATCTAAATTTGGATTTTCTTTTAACATATTGTAAAGATGTAAAATATGAAGAGCGTTTAAAAGCTGGCGTTTGTAAGCATGGAGCCTCTTTGCCTGAATATCGATGATTGAACGTGGGTCAACAACTATGTTGTACTTGTCTTTTATATACTTTGCAAGCTTTATCTTGTTGTTGAATTTAATGTTGCTACATAGCTCTTGGGTGAGTTTGTCATCTGCAAAGTCTTTGAACTTTAGCATCAGCATTGGCTCTTTTATCCACCTATCTGTCTGAAGACACTCAGAGATAAGCCTTGCCAGGTCTGGATTTGCCTCAACCAGCCATCTTCTGTGTGTAATTCCATTTGTTTTGTTGTTAAATTTTTCTGGATATAAGGTGTAAAAACATTTCAATACTTCATTTTTCAAAATTTCAGTATGAAGCTTTGAAACGCCGTTTACTGACTTACTTCCAATGACAGCTAAGTGTGCCATGTTTATTTGACCGTCGTGAATGATGGCCATATTGCAAACTTTTTGCCAATCGCCGTTTGTTTTTTCAAGCATCTCGCTGCAAAATCTTCTGTTGATTTCTTCAATAATTGTATATATCCTTGGAAGAAGAGTCCTAACCATGTCAATTGGCCACTTTTCCAGAGCTTCAGCCATTATTGTATGATTTGTATATGCCACAGTGTTAGTAGTAATCTCCCACGCTTCTTCCCAGCCCAAACCTTCTTCGTCGATCAATATTCTCATAAGTTCTGGAATGACAAGTGCTGGGTGTGTGTCGTTGATTTGTATCATTACATAGTTTGGAAGCTCATATATAGGCTTTCCTCTTTTTTTGAATGTCCTGATAATACTTTGAACCCCGGCTGACACAAAGAAGTATTCCTGTTTTAGCCGAAGAATTCTATTTTGTTCGTTTGTATCATCAGGATATAAAACCTGAGTTATAGACTGTACCATGTACCTGTACTCAACAGCCTTTATATAATCACCTCTTGAAAACGATGCAAAGTCAAATACATTTTCAAACGGTTCAGCACTCCAAAGTCTTAAAGTATTTACAGTGTTGCAGCCATATCCAATTATAGGAATATCATAAGGTATTGCCCATACAGACTCATAGTTTTCATGGAAGGCTTTCAGTTTTCCATCAACAATGTCAAAACGCACTGTTCCGCCAAACTTTACAATGCAAGCTCTATCGCTTCTTTTTACCTCCCACACATACTCTTCCGAAAGCCAGTTATCAGGAACTTCTATTTGATACCCGTTTTGAATCTTCTGCTCAAAAAGACCATAGCGGTATCTGATGCCATTTCCATGACCAGGAAGACCCATTGAAGCCATTGAGTCTAAAAAACACGCAGCAAGTCTGCCAAGGCCTCCATTTCCAAGGCCCGGCTCTCTTTCTGCCTCCTCAATTTCTTCAAGTGAAAGTCCAAGCTCATTTAGTGCTTCTTTGCACACATCACGAATTCCCAAGTTGATTAGATTGTTCACAAGAAGCTTGCCGAGCAAAAACTCAATAGAGAAGTAGTAAACTTGTTTAACATCGTTTTGTTTGTAGTATTTATTTGTTTTTAGCCATCTTTCAAAAGAATATTCCTTTATAACCTCACCAAGCGCAAGGTACTGCTGATAAGTTGTTGCTTCTTTTGGGTCTATGGCAAAAAGGGAGATTATCTTTCGCTGAAAATCATTCTTTATCTTTTCTTTGAGCTCATCTTTGCTGAGTCCTGCAATTCCATTAACCATTTGAAGTTTTTCCTCCTGCTTTTTTAAAATTTATTTTAACAGCTGTTCATACACTCTATTGTACTCACCTGCTGAAGCATTCCACGAATTGTCTCTTGTCATTGCTTGATGAACAATAGACCTCCACTGTGCTTTATCTGAGTAAATAGACAGTGCGTACTTTATAATAGCAAAAAGCTCTGCTGGGTCATAGTTTGCAAATGAAAATCCCCAGCCTTCACCTGTAAACTGATTATAAGGTTTTACCGTATCTTTAAGCCCACCAGTTTCTCTCACAATCGGCACAGTTCCATATCTCATAGCAATGAGCTGGGATATTCCACAAGGCTCTGTCAAAGACGGCATTAAATATATGTCAGATCCAGCATAAATTTTTCGTGCAAGTTCTTCACTGTAGCATATGTTTGCAGAGACCTTAGATGGGTATGCTATAGCATAGTATTTGAACATCTGCTCATAGTGATAATCACCGGCCCCTAAGATAACAAGCTGAACAGGCAGTGTCAAAAGCCTGCTTAAGATTCTCTCAATAAGATCAATTCCCTTTTCCTTTGTCAGCCTTGAGACCATACCGATGAGTACAATATCATCTGAAACGGGCAGGTTTAACATCTGCTGGAGTCTAAACTTATTTTCTTTTTTACGACTCTCAAACGTATTTGCATCATAATTTACAAAAATAAGTTTGTCTGTTGCAGGATTGCAAACTTCGTAGTCAATTCCGTTAACAATGCCTACTAATTTTTCTCCAATTCCAGACAAAAGTCCATGTAGTCCTTCGCCGTATGAAAGTGTCCTAATTTCATTGGCATATGTTTTACTAACTGTTACAACTTTGTCTGCAAAGATAATGCCACCTTTTAAAAATGAGATTGCATCATAATACTTGAGCTTGTTTTCGTCGAAGTATTCATCGGGCAAAGAAAGAAGGTCATACATGACCTCTTTTGGGAATACTCCTTGATATCTTAAATTGTGGATTGTAAGTACTGTTTTTATCTTTTGGTGCTTTGGAGAGTGACTGTAATGAGCTTTCAGTAAGACTGGTATTACACTTGTGTGCCAGTCGTTTACATGGATTATGTCAACATCAAAGTCAAGATGGTAGATAGCTTCACAAACTGCTCTTGAAAAGTAAGAGAATCTCTCACCATCGTCGTAGTACCCATAATAGCCAGGTCTTTTGAGGTAGTATTCATTGTCAATAAAATAGAAGGGTATTCCATCAAAATTGAGGTATTCAATTCCACAGTATTGGTTTCTCCATCCAACAGGAACAGTAAAGTGGCAAAGGTGTTTCATTTTTGTTGTATAATCAGAGGGAATATCACCATACTTGGGCATAATTACCCTTATATCAACACCAAGCTTTCTGAGGGCTTTTGGAAGAGAGTATGCAACGTCTGCAAGACCACCTGTTTTTGCAAACGGAAATGCTTCTGATACAGCAAAAAGTACATTCATAGTCTTTTCACCTCTTTTAGAACACTAAAGTCAACTTTACTTTGTTTTTCCATCACAAGAGGATTTTTGTTATGTCCAATCAAGGTTGCGTTTGAGTCAATTACAACATTTTTGTCAAGAATCACGTTTTTCAAAACTGCTCCACTTTTGATAATACACTTTGAAAATATTATACTATTTTCTACCACCGCATCTTTTTCAATTACAACCCCACGCGAAATTATACTGTTTTTTACTTTTCCTTTAATTAAACAGCCATTTGAAATAAAAGAGTTTTCAACATCACATGTAGAAAAGTATCGAGTTGGTGGTGAGTCGTTGGATTTTGTGTAAATTGGCCTTTCTTTTGAAAAGAGCTCTGACTGAATATCAACATTTAACATATCCATTGATACCTTGAAATATGAAGATATTGAATTTATACACCCAACGTATCCTTTGAACTCATAAGCATTTACATTCATATTTTGGACGTTTTTATACACAAAATCCCTAAACGAACCACAATTGCCGTTTTCCAAACAGCCTAAAATACATTCGATTAAAAATTCTTTGCTAAGCAAAAACATGTCCAAGGAAATATTAACAAGTATGCGCCTTCCAATGTTCTTCCCAACTCCCACGACCTTTGAGTCTTGGTCTAAAATCAGGGTTGGTGCATCTAAGAAAAGGTCATCTTCATTGCTTACCTTTTTGTAAACAACTGTAATATCGGCATTTGTCTCTTCATGGTATTTTGCGACTTCTTCAAAATCAATATTGCAAATCATATGTGATAAAGTAAATATCACCATTTCTTTTCTGCTGCGAAGTAAGAACTCCATATTGCTTTTCAAAAGCTTTATATCACTGATTGAAGGTGGATCATAAGAATAATTAAAGATGTAAAGACCACCTACTTTTCTATTTAAATCCCATGGCTTGCCTGTTCCTACATGGTCAATAAGTGACCTTGACTTGGTTGGCGCTAAAATTCCAACATTTGTAATGCCTGCATTAACAAGGTTTGAGAGTGCAAAATCAATTGCTCTATATCTTCCAAAGATAGGTATAGCGCCTAAAGGTCTTGTGGCTGTTAAACTTTTTAATTTACTATCGTTTTCTGTAAGACTTACAATGCCCAAGTAATTTGTAAGCATTTTAATCTCCCCCAAAATTTTATTCTAAAATTAAATTTGAACTTTGCTTTTTATTCTCAGAGACAACAGCAATTTTACCAGGCTTTCCTCTCACAATGCATCCTTTTGAGACCTTTGCTCCAGAGCATATAATTGCATTTTCAACAACCGCACCATCTTCAATGTGGCTATTACTGAGAATTACAGAGTTTATGACCTTTGCATTTTTACCAACGTAGACATTGTAAGACAAAACCGAGTTGTAAACTTCGCCCCAGATGCAACACCCCTCAACTATCATGGACTTTTTCACATTTGCACCTGGGGCTATGTATTGGGGAGGATAGGCAATTGATGAAGTATATACCTTAAACTCATCATTATAAAGGTCTAAACTGCAGCAGCTGGGAGCATCTATTGGACAGCTTTCATTCAAAAGGTCCATATTTGCCTCCCAGTATGACTCAACCGTTCCAACGTCTTTCCAGTATCCTCTAAAAGGATAAGCAAATAGTTTTTCACCACCTTTTAACATCTTGGGGATAATATTTTTACCAAAATCATGGTCAGAATTTTCATCTTTTGCATCTTCTTTCAGATATCTCTTAAGAATTTCCCAGTTGAAGATATAAATTCCCATAGATGCAAGGTTGTTCTTCGGATGTCTTGGTTTTTCTTCAAATTCGTATATTCTATTATCTTCTCTGGTGTTCATGATACCAAACCTTGAAGCTTCTTGTATTGGTACTTCTATACAAGCAATTGTCACATCAGCCTTTTTCTCTTTATTGAATTTGAGCATCTCTTGATAGTTCATAGTATAGATATGGTCGCCTGACAGTACTAAAAGATACTCTGGTGAGAAAAGCTCGACAAAGTTCATATTTTGATAGATAGCATCTGCAGTTCCTTTGTACCAGTTTCCCCCACTGTCGTTTGTGTGAGGTGGCAGGATGTAAACACCGCCTTTTGTGCGATCCAAATCCCATGCAGTTCCGATTCCGATGTGACAGTGCAGTGTAAATGGCTGATACTGTGTCAAAACACCGACAACGTCAATTGATGAGTTTGTACAGTTGCTGAGAGTAAAGTCTATTATTCTGTACTTTCCCCCGAACTCTACCGCTGGCTTTGCATTTGCTTTAGTAAGTTCCTTTAACCTGCTTCCTTGACCACCTGCCAGAATCATTGCTATGATTTCACGTTTAAGGCCGTTCATCTTGTCCAATCACCTCTATTTGTATAACAATTTTATTCATCTGTAGCTTTTTCTTTTGTATCTTCAAAAAGTTCAACTGGTTTGAAGATTAGACATGAAAGAGATGGTAATCTAAATTCAATGCACTGGGGGTATCCATGCCAAACTTCATCAATAGTTTTTAATTTTTCTGTGTTTACTATATTATTACCACCAAATTCAGCTTTATCACTGTTAAATACTTCCAAATATATACCCTTTCTTGGCACACCTATTTTATAACTCTCATATGAAACAAGACCAAAGTTACAAATAACAACAAGGAAATCATCAGGGTCTTTTGAAAATCTCAAGTATGATATGACACTTTGCTCCCAGTTGTGAACATCTATCCATTTAAAACCATCCATTTTATGGTCAAGCTCCCACAGAGCTTTATTCTCTAAGTAAAATCTATTTAAACTCTTGACATAATGCTGAAGCATTCTATGCATGGGATAGTCCAAAAGCAGCCAATCCAAAGATGCATAAAATCTCCATTCAATGAACTGACCAAACTCACTGCCCATAAAAAGTAGCTTTTTGCCCGGATGTGTGTACATATAACCATAAAGAAGTCTTAAGTTTGCAAACTTTTGATTATATTCTCCTGGCATTTTATCAAGTAACGATTTTTTCCCATGTACAACCTCATCATGCGAAAATGGCAGGATGAAGTTTTCTGAAAAAGCATACATTATAGAAAATGTTAGGAGATTGTGATGATGTTTTCTTTCATCTGGGTAAAACTGCATGTATTTCAGCGTGTCATTCATCCATCCCATGTTCCATTTATAGTTAAATCCCAAGCCGCCATCATAAGTAGGGTATGTAACAAGTGGGAAAGCAGTAGACTCTTCCGCAATCATCAGAATATTTGGATATTTTGAAAAGATTGCTTTGTTTAGTTTTTTAAAAAACTCAATTCCTTCAATATTCTCATGTCCACCATACCTGTTTTTCTGATTGTTGTTCATGTAAATTATGTGCGAGACTGCATCAACTCTTATTCCATCAATATGGTACACATCGAACCAAAACATTGCACTTGAGATAAGAAAACTTTGCACCTGCGGCTTTGAAAAGTCAAATGTAGCTGTGCCCCAAGTGTAGTTTTCTCTCAAAAGCTCATCTTCATATTCATACAAGAATGTCCCGTCAAACCTGTAAAGTCCATGCTCATCTTTGCAAAAGTGAGCAGGTACCCAATCGACAATAACCCCAATTCCATTTTGGTGCATAATGTCGACAAAGTACATAAAGTCTTCAGGACGGCCATAGCGTGAGGTTACAGAAAAGTATCCTGTTGGCTGGTATCCCCAAGACATGTCCAAAGGATGCTCCAAAACTGGCAAAAGCTCAATGTGTGTGTAGTTCATTTCTTTAAGATAATCAACAAGCATGTGAGCAAGTTCACGGTAATTATAAAATTCACCAGCTTTTTCTACAGTGCCATCCTTTTTCATTTTCCATGAAGCAAGATGAAGCTCGTAAATATTGATGGGTTTGTCATAAGGAGGGGTAACCTTTCTTTTCTCCATCCACTCATGGTCATGCCATTCATAGTCTGGGATATTTTTGACAATTGATGCTGTGTTAGGTCTGACTTCTGAGTAGATTGCATAAGGGTCTGCTTTTAAAACTCTTTTTCCGTCAGCACCAATAATCTCATATTTGTAAAGCTCACCTTCTAGAAGCCCTTCGACAAACAGCCACCAAAACCCGCTACCATGTACTCTCATCATCTTGTGATTTTCGCCACACCAATTATTAAAGTCACCTACAAGAGATACACTTTTTGCATTTGGTGCCCAAACACAAAAAACAGTGCCTACTTTGCTTCTGTAATTTACAACCCTGCTTCCTAAGAATTTATAGCTTTCAAAATGCTCACCTGCTTCAAATCTTTTAATATCAGACAAATATATTGTAGATTTTACTTTTTTTATCATCAGTTTTACCTCCACTGATAGGAATTTGAGGGGGGTGAGATTAAATTTGCACAAAACACAGAAGAAATTAAGTACAAATTAGAATAGTAAGGTTGCTAAAAATTTTTACGCATAATTATATAAACCATACAAAACACACTTTGATTATAACATTACTGTAAAATTAAAGCAATAAGAAAATCTTTTCTCTAATATGTTTATACCCATAAAACAGAGCTTTAAATTTGATTTTGACTTGACTTATGTTGAGGGCTATAATAGTTATAAAAATGTAACTATTAATTTTTTAACCCAAGCTTTGATAGTTACAATTTTTTCAATAACTTATAAGTTGATAACTATAAAATGTAAAAAAATTTGTCAAAAAAGAAGGAGTGTTTGAAATATGAAAAAAGGAATCTTGTATTTGATGATTACTCTTATCTTTTTCAGTTCTTATGAGGTTGTTGGAAAAACCTTAGCAGGCATGGTGAATCCATATCAGCTGAACTTTATCAGATTCTTTTTTGGTGGACTTATTCTTTTGCCGATTGCAATAAAAAATTTACAGGACAAAAAAATTAAGCTTTCTAAAAGAGACATATTTTTTCTTGCTTTAATCGGTATAGTTAATGTAGTAATCAGTATGTCATGTTTACAATTAGGAATAAATATCACAAAAAAGGCAAGTTTAGCAGCTGTCATATTTAGTTCAAATCCGCTATTTGTAGCATTGTCAGCACATTTTATTTTGAACGAAAGATTGAATATACGAAAGATTATAGGAATGATAATTGGTATTGGAGGAATTGTAATAGTATTTTATAAGGATTTAATCATTGGCAAAGATTTTATTAAGGGAATTCTTCTTTTGATTTTGTCTGCAATAACATATGGGGTTTACACAACTATGGGGAAGAAGTTTACACAGAGAAGTAGCAGTATAATCATGAATTCGTTTTCATTTTTATTTGGAAGTATATTTTTATTGCCAATAATTCTGCTTAATCACTTTCCTCTATTTAGTATGCCGCTGAAAGCTATATTTCCAATGTTTTATTTGACCTTTTTTGTCACAGGGATAGCTTATTATACATACTTTTTAGGTCTGACATATACAAGCGCAGGAGCTGGTTCTATGATATTCTTCTTAAAACCTATTTTGGCAAGTATATTTGCAAGTATTTTTCTTTCTGAAAAGTTTTCTATAAACTTAATTTTAGGGACATTGGTAATACTTTTAGGAATTGGAATTCTCCAGTTTGCTGATAAAAAATCTTTGAAAATGCTGAGAAAACAACATGCAGTTAATTCTTAGCAAAATCTTGATGAAGGGAGTAGACTTAAGGTGGCAACATATATTGATGTTAATAACCCATTTGCAGCTTTGAAATCTAAAAATTTTAGATATTTTTGGATAGGTCAATGTATTTCATTAATTGGAACATGGCTTCAAAATACAGCTCTTTCATGGCTTGTGCTTACTCTGACAAAGTCAGCATTTTTAGTCGGTCTTTTTAATGCGCTGCAATTTACTCCTCAATTATTTTTGTCTTTATTTGCTGGAGCAATTATTGATCATTTTCCAAAGAAGAAGTTATTGATTATAACTCAAAGCTTGCTTATGATAGTTGCTTTTTTACTTTCATTTTTGATATGGACAAAGGTGATAAATTATCCTATCTTGCTTGTATTTGCTTTAGCTTTGGGGATTATAAACACCTTTGATATGCCAGCACGGCAGTCATTTGTAATTGAACTTGCTGGTCAAGAATTGCTAATTAATGCTGTTGCTTTAAACTCACTGAATTTTAACCTTGCAAGAGTGATAGGTCCTGCGATAGCAGGCATACTTCTCAAAAATGTTGGAATGAGTGTATGTTTTTTTCTCAATGGACTGAGTTTCATTGCAGTTTTAATAGGGCTGTTTTTGATTGACGTTGGTCTAAAACCTCTGAGTAAGACAAAGAGCAGAGGAATGTTCAAAGATATTTTGGAGGGTCTAAAATATACTAAAAATAACAGAGTCATACTTCAAACTATGATATTAATTTTAATAATGAATGTTTTCATTATGAATTTCAATGTATTAATACCATTGTATACAAAATATGTCTTACATAAAGATGAAGCAGGTTATGGTTTTTTGCTTTCTTCGATGGGCATAGGTGCTCTTTCGGGTGCACTTTTTGTTGCCTCTACAAGCAAAAAACTTGCTTTAAAAAGGTTGTATTTTTCATTAGTGATGTGTTCCTTGATTCTCATTTTTATAGGAATAAATAGGGATTATAAACTTTCTTCTTTTCTGTTTGCGTCGGTAGGTTTTTTCATGATATTGTTTACAACAACAGCAAATTCAACATTACAACTATCCTCTGCTGATGAGTACAGAGGAAGGGTAATGAGCTTATATACCTTAGTTTTTGCTGGTACAACCCCTATTGGTAGCTTGATTGCAGGGACATTTGCTCAGATTTTTAAAGTTGGTGGGGCATTTGTGATATGTGGTATTTTTTGTTTTGTGCTATTTATATTGGAATACTTGATTTTTGAAATTATTTTTGCTAAAGCTTGAAAAGATATATTGAGGAAATGTACAATATAATTAAAAATTGGTTACTTCTTTAAATTAATGGTGGAGAAAGATAGTATGAATAAGAATATTCACGAGGGGCACA
Organism: Caldicellulosiruptor sp. F32; assembly: GCF_000404025.1. Taxonomy (NCBI): domain Bacteria; kingdom Bacillati; phylum Bacillota; order Caldicellulosiruptorales; family Caldicellulosiruptoraceae; genus Caldicellulosiruptor; species Caldicellulosiruptor sp. F32. Next base: position 11,957 of record NZ_APGP01000083.1, on the reverse strand, counting down.
GGCAAAGATTAAAAAGAAGATTTGTTGAAGAAGGTCTTGATAGTTTTGAAGACCATCAAGTTTTAGAGCTTCTTTTGTTTTTCAGCATTCCAAGAAGAGATACAAACGAAATAGCACACAGGTTAATTTCTACCTTTGGAAGTATTTCAAATGTATTTGAGGCTCACCCAAAAGAGCTTCAAAAAGTAGAGGGAGTTGGTGAAAACTCAGCAATTTTAATCTCTCTTATATCCCAAATAGCAAGAAGGTATCTTGCTGATAAAACGAGAAAGACATTTCAGCTTAAAAATGTAGAAGTGGCAGCAGAGTACATAAAAAGTCTGTTTGTGGGAAGAAAGAATGAGGTATTCTATGTAATATGTTTAGATACTCAATTAAACGTTATTCATTCTGTGCCACTTTTTGAAGGAACAGTAAAAGAAGCTGTTGTATATCCACGAAAGGTGGTTGAATGCGTTTTGCGATATAACGCAAGCAGCGTGATTTTGGCTCACAATCATCCAGGTGGTTCTGTAAAGCCTTCCATGGATGATATCAAGACAACTCAAAAGATTGTAAATGCTCTTTCGACAATAGGCGTTGCTGTCAATGACCATTTTATAGTGGCGAAAGGTGAATACTATAGCTTTGCGCAAAATGGAATGCTTCCAGAGCCACAGATTTAATCTTGTTAAGATGAAAATAAAGCGCTTTAACAAAATGGGGCTGCATATATGGATTTTACATTTTTATGCAGCCCATTTTTAGTAATTTTTTTACCTAAGCCCTGCAGCAATCGAGGCTGTCAGCTGATGCTGAGGGTCAATTTGACCATCTTTGTGACGAAGACCGTTGAATGTATACACATCAAAGTGTCCATTCATTCCATTTACAATTGTATCAAGGTTTGGACCGTAGCCATATCCACCGCTTCTGTTCGCAACATTTTGGTTGTAAGGCACACCATCTACTCCTGCATGTGGCATACCAGAAACTGACACAGCTATTCTTCTTCCTTTTACTTCAACTATGAACGGACGTCTTTCCCAACTCCAGCTGCCACCAAATATCTCTTTCATAATTTGAGTGTCTTTAAAGCTCAAGGTTTCAACATCTGCATGGCTTGCACCCATTGTTCTTTTTGCAAAAAAGTACTTTCCTGTCTGGATGTCAATAAACTTACCAACACTGCCGATGGGAAATACATAATTGCCTTGTGAAAACCAATCAAGCATTTCGACACCATTTTCGTTTGAATGCATAGCAACTGTATGAACCGGCACTTTTAAAGTTTGTCCTGCATAGATGTATGAGTTTTGGTTTATATTGTTTGCCTGCATAAGTTCATAGTCTGGTATTCCAAATTTTACTGCAATCGACCATATTGTATCTCCACTTTGCACCTTGTAATATGTATAGCTTACATAGTCACCTGAAGTATCAACAGGTAGAAAGGAGTAAAAGTAGCTGCTTGGTTTTGAGGTATCTGCAATGTCTTGCTTTATATCTACTGCCCATATTGAAACATAGCCAGTTCCTTTCTGTGTGGAAATTTTATAGAAATCTGCTTGCTTTCCAACAACATTTACAGTTTGCCCTTGAGTAAGATAAAATAGGTTTTGCGAAGATGAAGAAGGCGCAGCTTTTACGTACGTCCACCACTTTATTGTTCCAGTAATTTGAGCTAAATTGAGGTTCACTTTTTTTACAATTAGCTTTTGTCCCACATAGAGTGTATCATTTGTAAGATTATTAAAGTTCTTTATAGCTTCAATAGATGTTCTAAACGTTTGTGATAATATCCAGAGTGAATCACCGCTTTGAACACTGTAGACTATGTAATTTCCATTTGGCTTGAATATCATCCGCTTTCCGGATGTATAATGACGAAATTCAAATAAATTTAAGTAAGTTTTGAAAGTAGAATAAGGTACAAAAATTCTATTTTGTATAATTTGCATTGGTCCTTCCATATAAAAATATTTCCCATTGAACATAACAACATTGCTATCGAGTTTGAATATAAGTTCATTTTGGTCAATGATAAGCTTTGACTGAAGAAAGTTATAGTCTTTTGGATCAAAAGCAAAACTTCCGCCCAGTATCCTTGAAAGTTCATGAGGAGAGAGATAAGCTACTGAGCTTTTGTTAATAATGGTGATATAAGATAGCTTGCCATTTGAATCAAAAAACAGAGCCTCTTCTTTTTTAATATCAGAGGCAAGCGAAGGAGAGACTATGACTAAGGATAAGACTATAGCAGTAGTAACAAACAGCCAAAACCTTAATAGACTTTTCATAAAAACCCCGCCTCTTTCAAAAGTTTTAATATATTTTCATTATAAAGCCAGGTTTTTACTCAGCTCAAATGAAATACTTTCCAAAGTGACTGAGTGTCTAAAGATAACTTGTAAACTTTTACATAAGTTTTGTGGTATACTAATAATTGAAGAAATAATAGGAGATGATTGCAATGCCGGCAATCTCGGTTCTCAATAGTTCTTTGAAGAATGAGTTGGATAGAATATTGAACATAATTATTGAAAATTTCAATCCTGAAAAGGTGATACTGTTTGGGTCAATGGCAAATGGAAATTTTAATGAATCGAGCGATATTGACTTGGTGGTGATAATGCCTACTAATCTTAGGTTTATGGAGAGATTATTACATCTTGCACAGACTGTAAAACCTGAAGTACCTGTAGATTTTTTGGTCTATACTCCAGAAGAGGAAGAAGAATTTATAAAAAATAACCATTTATTTTACACAGAAGAAATTTTAAAAAAAGGAGTTATACTCTATGAAAAAAGGAAAAACTGAATTTGAACAATGGGTAATGTATGCAGAAAATGATCTAAAAGCTGCTGAAAAGCTGTTAAACTCAAAACTTTATAATATAGTATGTTTCCATTCTCAGCAGGCAATTGAGAAATATTTGAAAGCGTTTTTGGTATATAATGGTGTAAATCCACCCCGAACACATAGTATAGTAAATTTAATAGAGATGTGTGCAAATATTGAAAAAGATTTTGAAAAATTTAAAGAAGAGGCGCGCATAATAGATGTTTTCTACATTCCCTCAAGGTATCCCAACGCGCCTCTTGGAAGCCTTCCGGATGGTTTGCCGAACAAAGATGATGCAGAAAGAGCATTTGAAATTGCTCAAAAAATTTGTGAATTTGTAAAAAATCTATTGCCAAATTAAGATTCAGAAATATTTTTCATCAAATTTGCCATCTCCAGGGCAGAGAGGGCTGCGTCAAATCCTTTGTTTCCTGCTTTTGTACCCGCTCTTTCTATTGCCTGGTCGACTGTGTCACATGTCAGAACACCAAATATAACTGGAACCTCTTGTTCTAAAGAGACGTTTGCAATGCCTTTTGATACTTCTGCGCTTACATACTCAAAATGTGGTGTGCTGCCGCGAATTACTGCACCAAGTGCAATTATTGCATTGTATTTTTTTGACTTTGCAAGCTTTTTAGCAACAAGTGGTATTTCAAAAGCACCTGGTACATAATACACATCAATATTTTCACTGTCAACATCATGCCGAGAAAGACCATCCAAGCACCCTTTTAAAAGTTCATCTGTAATAAATGAGTTAAATCTTGAGACCACAATTGCAAATTTCAAATCTTTTCCACAAAAGCTTCCTTCAAAAGTTCTCAAAGCCATCCTCTCCTTTTATTAAGATTTCATGCTTTTTCTTTAATATTTTCGAATGTATATATTTCCTGTTATATGGATTTATCACGATTGGAATAGATATTCTCTTTAAAATCTCGATTCCTAAGTCTTGCAAAAAAGAAACTTTTTCAGGGTTAGATGTTGCAAGATTTATTTTCTTTATTCCAAAGAACCTTAAAATATGCAAAGCATCAAAGTAATCTCTCAAATCGTCGTCAAAGCCAAGTAGATTGTTTGCCTCATAGGTATCAAAGCCTTGCTCTTGAAGTGCGTAAGCTTTAATCTTATTGGCAAATCCAATTCCTCTTCCTTCCTGGTCAAGGTAAATGAGCATGCAGTTTTTATTCTCTGCCATAAAATGCAAGAAAAATTCAAGCTGTTGGTGACAATCACACCTCAAACTGTGAAAAACATCTCCTGTTTTGCACGAAGAATGTATTCTAACATTTACAGGCTGGCTTGGGTTAAAAGTCTGGTTTATCAGCACAGCATGTTCTTTTTGCGAAAAATAGTTTTTGAAAACAAAAATCTTAAACTTTCCATACTGTGTGGGAAGGTTTGCTTCAGCTTCTTTTTGGACTGTGGGCCGGTTTAATAAAATATATTTTTCAATCTCATCAATTGTGGTAATAGGTATTGAAAATCTCTTTGCTAAATTTTTTACATACTCTTTGTTATGGCTATCTCCTTTTTCGTCTAAGATTTCAATCATCACTGCAGCAGGAAAAAGCTCTGAGATTCTGCAAAGTTCAACAGCAGCTTCTGTATGACCTTTTCTTGCAAGAACACCTCCTTCATGAGCAACAACAGGATTTACATGCCCAGGAATTTTAAAGTCAGAAGCCGTTGCTTTTGGGTTTGCAAGTTCTTTGCTTGTTTTGCTTCTCTCGATAGCAGTTATACCTGTTTTTGTGTCTTTGTGGTCAACAGTAACTGTAAAAGTGCAGGTGTTTTGAGTATTGTAAGGAACGTATAAATTCAAGCGCCTTTGAATTTCTTTGTCTATGGCCACACAGAACATTCCTTTAGCGTGATTTAAAACAAAGCTTATTTTATCTGGTGTTGAAAACTGAGCAGGCAAAATTAAATCTGCCTCATCTTCACGGTTTTGGCTGTCAAATACTATTACAAACTTTCCACTTTTAAAGTTCTGTATTACATCTTTTAAATCATACATGTCTATCACCTCAAATTCTCCTTTACAATCTTTGCAATGTAGTCAAATTCAATGTTTACCCAGCTACCTACCTTTTTGTACTTCAAGGTAGTATTTTCGATAGTGTGTGGAATCAAAGATATTGTAAAGTATGTGTCAAAGACATCTACAACTGTAAGAGAAATACCATCAATTGCAACAGAACCTTTTCTGATAACAAGGCCTTTAAAATCTTCAGATGGTTTTATTCCAATTATTCTACTTTTTCCCCGAATTTTTTGCATGCAGATTGTGCCAATACAGTCAACATGACCAAGGACAATGTGACCGCCAATTCTGTCTCCCATCTTCAAAGCAGGCTGCAGGTTTACAGGCATCCCCTCTTTTAAAAATTTAAGCGTGGTCCTTTCAATTGTTTCAGGTGACAGGTCAAAGTCAAATTTGCCACTCGAGATATTTGTAACAGTCAGGCACACACCATCAACTGCTATGCTGTCACCAATTTTTGCATCTATCTTTTTCACTTCTATACTCAGCTTTACAATATCTTCAATTTTTCTCATTAGAACAACCCTGCTAACCTCTTCAACAATGCCGCTAAACATAACTTATTTCTCCTTCAATAATAGTTGAGTTTTTAAATGTTGTAACTTTTGTATTTGCAAGCTTTGGGAAAAACTGTTCAAAGCCTTCTGCACCAACTACACCTTTTGTGTTCTGTCCACCTATGAAAACATTGAATATCAATGAATACCAGTAATCTGCAATTCTTTGCTTCAAAAGAGAAAAATTAAGAAAGCTTCCTCCCTCAACAAGTACTGATACTATCTTTTGCTGTGCAAGTTTTGAAAGTGCATCTAAAAGGTCAAGATGGCCATCTTCTGATGACTTTGCAAAGATAATTTTTATTCCTTTTTGAGAAAGAAATTCTATTTTTTGAGTATCATTTACATTTTCGCTGCACACAGTGTAGGTAGAATATTCATCAGAAGTTTTTACAATATTGGATTCAACAGGAATTCGAAGCTTTGAATCAAGCACAACTCTTATGGGCTGTCTTACAATCTGGCCATACCTTGCATTTAAAATTGGGTTATCTGAAATTACAGTATTTACAGAAACCATTGTTGCCATATATTTTTGCCGAAGACTGTGTACAAAGACGTTTTCATCTTCTGTGTTAAATATAAATCTTTCACCTGACGGTTTTGCAATTTTGCCGTCAATACTCTGGGCAACTTTTATAGCGATATAAGGAATGCCTGTCTTCATATATTTAAAAAATTCTTTGTTTACACTTTCTGCTTCTTTTTCTAAAATGCCCTCTACAACTTTAATTCCGTGCTGTTTTAAAATTTGTATGCCCTTGCCATTGACAAGAGGATTTGGGTCTTTGGTGGCAACCACAACTTTTTTAATGCCACTTTTTATAATTGCGTCTGTACAAGGTGGCTGTTTACCAAAATGACAACAGGGTTCTAAAGAGACATACATTGTTGAGTTTTTGAGACTATGGCCATTTTTTATTGCATCCTCGATTGCTAAAACTTCAGCATGTTTTTCACCATACTTTTGGTGATATCCCTTTCCGATTATTGTTCCGTTTTTTACAATCACGGATCCAACTCTTGGGTTTGGCAGCACCAAAGGAGAAGCTTTCTTTGCCAGCTCAAGTGCTATGTGCATGTAATAGCTGTGCGATAGGCACTTCAATAATATCCTCCCCTCCAACGAAAATTGATACACAAAAAATTAAAGCCTCGAAAGTGCTTTTCCACCTTCGAGGCTTGCAATCTTTTACAAGATGTATAAGAAAATCATCCTTACACATCCATTCCTTCTCCCATCCGGACTGTAACCGTTGGCACCGGAATTCCACCGGTTCTGCAAAAGCCAGAAAGGCTTTTGCTCGCGGGCTTTTACCGCCAGTGGGGAATTTCACCCCGCCCCGAAGGATGGACATTGAACAGAGATTTATGTTCAATTTTACATTTCATTATATTCGTAAATTTACGAAATTTCAATAGCAAAATTTACCTTATCCAAACTTTGTAGACTACAGCAAGGCTTAAGACCAATAATGGAACGCCAAAATATATTATCTCAAAATTTCTTGCTTGTAATTCCTACAATCAAAAACACAATAATACTCAAAATTATACCAAAAGCTAAAAATAGCCCTAAAAATTTTTTAAAATTTTTCGCAGACTTTGTTCCAAAAACAAAGGGGAAAAGAATAAACTCTACAATTAAAATCAAAAATACACCAAGAACAATTGTTCCAACTATATAAAAAGCATTTTTTTCAAGAATTGAACTGATTACAGAGCCAATAGTAGCTAATATAACAAGTATGTAAAAGAAAATCCTATAAATTCTCAACAATTTTTCATTCATTTTACAGTTTTCCTCCAAAGAACTTTATTACCATCTAATATTTATGAAAACTCCAGCACCTACTTTAGCAGCAAGCCCGCCACCTATTGATATTCCGCTTGATAAAAATTTAAGTTTACCTTCTGCTCCCCACGCACCAGCATAACCTTTTCCACCAACTTCGACAGTAATGCCACCAATACTAAACTCAAAACTTTGTCTATCTCCCCTTATTTTAGCATTTTTCTCATTTCAAATTCAAGTTCATTCTCGTAACCTTTGAATAGTACTTTATCAATGTCTTCCTTGTTAAAGAAAATGTTGTAATCAGCCGAAAAGTTTCCCTCAAGATAAAAACAAGCAACATAATCAAATTCATGACCCGTTCGTGAATTGAACTGTTTTCGACCATAAATCATTAATGGTTTATTTCCACCTTTTAGAACGACTACACTTCCAATTGGAAGCCATTCGCTTTCCATCTTAATCACCTCCATAACCTTTATTTCCACTTTATCAAAGAAAGAAACATCAATGGATGTTTTAGTAATATATAGTTAAAAATTAAAATACCCTAACTTGCTATTTTTAAAAATTTTGTTGATAAACCAACTACCAATGTGATAAAGTATATAACAAAGAGAAATCGAAATCGGTTACAATATCTGATGTTTATAAAGATGAGAAAACAAAGAGAATTAGGGGGTGAAATTTTTGCCATCAATTGAAGATGTTGCAAAAAGGGCTGGTGTGTCAAAAGCCACAGTTTCAAGGGTTTTGAACAACAGTGCAAATGTATCAGAAAAAAAGAGAAAGGCTGTGCTTGATGCAATAAAGGCTTTGAACTATACTCCAAACGTCACTGCAAAGAACTTGGCAAAGAGAAAAACTGAAACTGTGGGAATCATAATCCAGTCGCTGAGCGGTTGGTTTTACGGTGAGGTGGTTGACCTTCTTAACAATTACATATCAAAACGAGGTTATGGTGCAATATTTTGCCAAATTTCAGACAATATAGACTATTTTAAATTTCTTGTCGGCAGGGTTGATGGAATAATTGTGTTTGGATACAAAACCATTAACAGAGAGTCACTGAGGCTTTTAAAAGCTAACAATGTGCCAGTGGTACTTGCAGAGAATAACACCGAATATTCAGATGTGCCGCGGATAAATGTAAACAACTTCCAAGGTGGATACATGGCAGCAAAGTACTTAATAGACAAAGGTTGTAAAAAGATTGCTCATATTTTAGGCCCCTCAGATTCTTTTGAAAGCCTTGCAAGGTTTGAAGGATATAAAGCAGCCTTGAGTGATGCTGGAATTGAATTTGATGGAAGACTTTGCATTGAAGGAGATTTTATGTTTCAAAAGGCATATGAGAATATAAAAAAGCTTGTTTGCCTACAGCAGATTGATGGCATATTTGCAGCAAATGATGTAATGGCATATGCAAGCATATATGCTTTAAATGAGATGGACATTAAGGTTCCCCAGCAAATCAAAGTTGTGGGTTTTGACGATGTAGATATATTTGGGTTGAGACTTAGCAAGATGCCAAAGCTCACAACAGTTCGTCAACCAATTGATTTAATGGTCAAAACTGCCTGTGATATTCTTTTTGACAAAATAAATAACCCTGAGAAAAAATTTGAAAGCGAGTATGTATTGGATACTCAGCTGGTTGTGAGAGAGTCTGCTTAAAAAGAAATTATTTTGGAAAGGGGAGGTTGTTCAAAATGTACTTTATTGGAATTGATGTCGGAACATCAGGTACGAAGACCATTTTGACGGATTCAAAAGGGAACATCTTAGCTACAGCTACTTTTGAGTATCCTCTTTACCAGCCTCAGATTAGTTGGGCTGAGCAAAACCCTGAAGACTGGTGGGATGCAAGTGTTAAAGGAATTAAAGCTGTGCTTGAAAAGTCCAAGGTAAACCCCAAGGAAGTCAAAGCTGTGGGACTTACCGGGCAGATGCACGGGCTTGTGATGCTTGACAAGAACTACAACGTCATAAGACCATCAATCATTTGGTGTGACCAGAGGACAGCAAAAGAATGTGATGAGATAACAGAAAGAGTTGGTAGGCAGAGGCTTATTGAGATAACAGCAAACCCTGCTTTAACAGGTTTTACTGCTTCTAAGATATTGTGGGTAAGAAACAATGAACCACAAAACTATGAAAAGGTTTATAAGATTTTATTGCCAAAGGACTATATAAGATTTAAGCTCACAGGCGAATTTGCAACAGATGTATCTGATGCTTCTGGTATGCAGCTTTTAGATATCAAAAATAGGTGCTGGTCTGATGAGGTGTTGCAAAAACTTGAAATAGACAAAGAACTCTTAGGTAGAGTGTATGAATCACCAGAGGTAACAGGGACGATATCAGAAGAAGCAAGCAAAATAACAGGTCTTGCGAAAGGAACACTTGTTGTTGCAGGTGGAGGAGACCAGGCAGCAGGTGCTGTTGGAAATGGAATTGTAAGAACAGGTGTTGTATCGTCAACAATTGGTTCATCCGGTGTTGTTTTCGCACACTTAGATGACTTTAGAATTGACCCTGAGGGTAGAGTTCATACGTTTTGTCATGCTGTGCCCGGCAAGTGGCATGTTATGGGCGTGACGCAGGGTGCAGGGCTTTCTTTAAAGTGGTTTAGAGACAACTTTGCTCACATCGAAAAGGCTGCATTTGAGTTTATTGACAAAGACCCATACATCTTGATGGACCAAGAAGCAGAGCTTGCAAACCCAGGAGCAGATGGACTTGTGTTTTTACCATACCTTATGGGAGAGAGAACACCAATCTTAGATCCCTTTGCAAAAGGGATTTTCTTTGGGATAACAGCAAAGCATACAAGAAGAGAATTTATAAGAGCTGTTATGGAAGGAGTTGTATTTTCTCTTAAAAACTGTCTTGACATCTTGGTTGAGATGGGGATTGAGATAAAAGAAATAAGAGTCTCTGGCGGTGGTGCAAAGAGCAAACTCTGGAGACAGATGCAGGCAGACATATTTGAAATGGATGTGTGGACGTTAAATTCCAAAGAAGGTCCTGCATTTGGTGCAGCTATCTTGGCGGCTGTTGGTGCAGGGGAGTATACTTCAGTTGAAGAAGCATGTGATGCAATGATTCAAAAAGTAGATGTATGCAGGCCTAATAAAGAATTGTTTGATGTTTACAGAAAGACTTACAAGCTCTACAATAGTATATATCCGCGAGTAAAAGATTTGTTTAGGCAATAAATTCACTAGAAGCAGCTGAACTTGGTATATAATTCAAAAAAAGGGGGCTATAAGCCCTCTTTTTTTGCTATTTTTCTTAAAGGAGTTTTACGAAGTTTGTCGAAATAAATAGTTATGTGAGTTTTTTGACAGAAGGTAACAACAGTTGAAAATAACCAAAATGACATAATTTTGATTGGGTGATTATAGATATTGTAGAGTATACAAAGAGTTAAAGAAACATACAGCATCAGCAGGAGTACATTAAAATAAATTGGGCAAAGGAAGGGTTGATAACTCCGGTTAGGACACCAAAAGGGAGAAGAAGGTACAAAAAAGAAGATATAGAGAAATTATTAGGCATGCTGGAAGAAAAACAAAAAACCAAAGTAGTTTTGTATGCAAGAGTATTTACAAAGAAACAGGAAGAGTATCTTAAGAATCAAATTAGAAGGCTTGAAGAATACACTAATTCCCAGGGATGGCAGCATGAAGTCATACATGAAATAGCAAGTGGGGGTAAATGAAAAGAGAAGAGGGTAATTTATGCTTTTGAACAAGATAAAAAGAGGTGGCAAAAAGAGTTGATAACAATACAAGCTAAACTTACTTTTCCAAGCAGGGAAGACAAACAAACAGTGTTGGATTTAATGAGAAGATGGTCATCCTGCGTAAGATTCGCATATAACAGGCTTTTAGAAGGCTGGGATAGAAACACAATAAAAAGAGAGCTGCAGGGGGTTTTTAATTTAAATTCGAGGTATGTGGATGATGCGATAATGAAAGCAAAAAGCATTTTGACCTCATGCAAAGAAAGAGGAGAAAATCCCAGGAAGGTCATTTTTGGTGGCAGGCAGCTTTTTGAAAAGCTAAAGAGGAGGCACATAAACGGCGAACAATACAGGAAACTTCAACGTAAGTGGCGGGAGAAGCGGAAGGGGAATTTGTATTCAAGAGGAGACAGGAGCAAGAAAGGTAATCTCAATACAAGGATTGAGATAGATGAAGATTGTACAAAACTTAGAATCAACGTAGGAGAAAAGGAGTACGTATATGCAACGATACAGCCTGGATGGAAGATAAAAGATGGAACGTACATTGATAGAAATCAACTTCTTGAGGCGATAAGTATTTCTGGACAGCCTTATTCTGTCCAGCTGAAACTTAAAAGTGGTGTAGTATACGCCTATTTCACTGTTGAAGAGGAATTTCCAAAGGCTAAGATAACAAAAGCGAATGGAGTTATAGGGATAGACACTAATGCATATCCAAAGAATGTTGCATGGGTAGAAACAGACGAGTACGGACAGTTTCTGGGATATGGCAGGATACCACTTGAGAAGCTTGAAAGTGGCAGCTTTGAAAAAAGAGAGTATTACAGGTGGCAGTATGCACACATGATAGTACAAATGGCGAAAGAGAAGCAAAAAGCCATAGTGATTGAGAGCCTTAGCATACAGGACAGGGGCAGAAGAGGAGACTTTTCAGGCAGAAAATCAAGACGGATAAGGCATTATTTTGGGGGCAAAGC